>JBLMXS010000348.1:0-15338 GCA_050257895.1 Thiohalocapsa sp. | reverse complement strand
CACCATGCTGAGCCCGAGGCCGGTGCCCTTGCCGGGTTCCTTGGTCGTGTAGAACGGCTCAAAGACGCGGCCGAGGACCTCGGCGCTCATGCCGGTGCCGGTGTCGCTGACTTCGATCAGCGCGTAGTCGCCGGGCTGCACCTCGGCATGCAGCGAGGCGTAGTCCTCGTCGAGGTGGCGGTTTCGGGTGGCGATGGCGAGCCGGCCGCCGGCCGGCATCGCGTCACGCGCGTTCGTCGCGAGGTTAGTCAGGCTTGCTTCGAGCTGCGCCGGGTCGACCACCACCGGCCAGACGTCAGGGCCGAGGTCGAGCGTGATCTCGATGTTCTGCCCGAGCGTGCGTTTCAGCAGCTGGGTGATGCCCCCGACCAGCTCATTGACCTCGACCCGTTTTGGCTGCAGCGGCTGGCGCCGCGCAAAGGCCAAGAGGCGGCGCGTCAGGTCGGCGCCGCGAGCGGCCGCGTCGAGCGCCTCCTGCACGAGCTGCATGGCCTCCGGATCGGCAATCGGCCGGTCGGACAAGAGATCGAGATTGCCGATGACGATGCCGAGCAAATTATTGAAATCATGCGCCATGCCGCCGGTCAGGTTGCCGATCGCCTCCATCTTCTGGGCCTGGCGCAGCTGGCTTTCGATCCCCTTCATCTCGGTGCGGTCGGAGACCGCATACATCACCCCGAGGGTCTCGCCGTCGTCGTCGAGGACCGACGCCCAGCGTACCATCAAGTCCATCACCGTGCCGCTCTTGTGCCGGCGTTGCGTTTCGAACCAGCCGCTGGCGACGGGACCGTCAACGCTTCTCGCAAGATTGGTCCGGAAATCCGCCAGTTCGTCGGCATCGACGAGATAAGGCGGCAGGCGGCCGAGCGCCTCGTCGCCGCTGTAGCCGAACAGCCGTTCGGCCGAGGCAGTCCACTGCACGACAATGCCGGTCGGGTCGAGCATGAAGATGCCGACCGGCGAGGCGGCTAGGATCGCGTTGAGGGTGCGGTTGGCCGCCGCCAGTTCGCTGGTGCGCTCGGCGACCCGCGCTTCAAGCGCATCCGCGTCGCCGGCGAGACGCCGGCTCAGCCTCGCCAGACGGGCGTGCAGCGCCGCGGTCTCCAGCAGCAGGCCGACCAGGACGACGCTCGCGGCCAGGAGCCCGTAGAGGCGGCCGCCATAAAAGCCGAGGTCGAAGCGCCCGGCGTTGAAGGCGGCGCTGAGGCCGATATCGGCCGCCCATGCGCCCATCACGACAATCAGCCACAGGTCGAGGACCGAATAGGGGCGGTTCGCGACCAGCGCGGCGACGGCGAGCAGCGTCAGCCCCCAGACGGAGCCGATGACGACTTTGTAGGCCGGCGCGTAGCCGTTGCCGATCATGATCGGCGGCAGCATGTCCTGGCCGCTGGTTGCGACGACGGCGAGCCCGATCGCCGTTGCCGTCACCGCCGCCGCGACCGCCAGCACGGCGACCGCGCCGACCGGGGTCGGCACCTGGCGGCGGTGGCGCCGGGTGAGGCCGGCATAGGCGATGACGAACAGCGGAAAGCCGCCGTGCCAGAACATGTAGAGCCAGGCCGTCGTCTGGCTGCCGGCGCCGAGCCAGCCGGTCGGCGTGATCAGCCCGGGAAAGCTCAGCGCGTGCGGCACCACCAGCAGCGCGTCGAACAGATAGCCCGCGGCGAGCGCCAGCAATGCCGGCTGCGGCTCCTGCGCCAGCTGCGCGAACAGCAAGAGCGCGGTGATCAGGTCGATCAGGACGAGGGCGGTTTCATAGGCCGGAATGAACGCCGGCACCGGCGTCAGCGGCACCGCCGCAAAGGGCGCGGCTAGCGCGAATGCGGCGGCCGACGCCAGCGCCGCGATGAACCCGGCGCGTTGCATTGCCGGGCTCGCCGCAGCGCTCGACAGCGTCAGCCAGGCATCGACCGCCGCCGGCATGACCTCACGCCTCCTGCAGCAGCCGCGAGCCGCGCGTTGCTTCGTATTGCGTGATCACCGGCAACACCTGCTCGGCCGGCACCGGCCGGCTGAGGTGGTAGCCCTGCGCCATGTCGCACCCGAGATCGGCGAGGGCGTCGAGGGTTGCCGCATCCTCGACGCCTTCGGCAACGCTGCGCAAACCCAGCTTGCGGGCCAGTTCGATGCCGATCTCGGCGATCACCCGGCAGCTCTGGCTCTGCGTCATGTGAGTAACAAAGGACTGGTCGATCTTCATCTCCGAAAACGGCATCCGCTGCAGCTGCACAAGCGAGGAGTAGCCGGTGCCGAAATCGTCGATCGACAGATGAAACCCCTTGAGGCGAAGCCGCGTCAGCACGTCCATCATCTGTACGGCTTCACGCATCGCACCGGTCTCGGTCAGTTCGAGGAGCATCGTCGACGGCTCGACGCCAGCCTCGACGCACAACCGCTGCAGCCGCTCCGGCAAGTCGAGGTTCTCGACGTTGCGAGCCGATACATTGATCGCGACGACCAGCCGATTGCCGGCGGCCTGCCACGCCGCCGCCTGTCGCGCCGCCGAGGCCAGGACCCAATCGGTCAGCCGGTGGACGAGTTCGCCCTCCTCGGCCAGCGGCACGAACTCGTTCGGGCCGATGAGGCCGTGCTGCGGATGGCGCCAGCGCACCAGCGCCTCGACCCCCGTGAAGCGGCCGAGCCGCAGATCGAATTTCGGCTGGTACTCGAGCAGCAGCTGATCGGCGGCGATTGCTTCGGCAAGATCGGCGGCCAGCAGGTGCTTTGGCACCTTGCGGAACGCCAGCAGCAACTCGCGCAGCGCCTCGAGGCGCAGCGGCTTCTGCAGCATGCCGCTCATCCGCAGGCCGCGCTCGTGACCGAGCCGCATCGCCGCTTCGAGCACTTTGCCGTCAGAGCCGCTGACCACCACCACATCCGCCGGGCACTTGTCGGCCGCTAGCGCCCGCAGCAGCTCGATGCCGTCGGTGCCCGGCATGATCAGGTCGAGGACGACGACCGTCGGATGCCACAAGCGGGCGGTCTTTGTGAACTTCGCCGCGTCGTCGGTGGTGACGACCTCGAAGCCGATGCTCTCGGCGGCCCGCTGCACGAACCTGCCGATCGCCGGCTCATCATCGATCGCGAGAAGTCGATTGCCGGAAAGCGCCGCCTCCATCGCCGAACCCTCGCTTATTGCGCGATCTATTCAACATGGTCACGAAACAAGCTATCTAACGGAAAACTCCCGGAAAACGGCGGGAAAACGCCTATATACTAAGTTGACGGGCAATGCGCTGCCCATTTGCATACATATTTAGGCAAAAGCGTGCCAAATGAGTGCTGAATTACCTCTATCGACCGCGCGCTGCACAAGTACCGGAAGCCGGCGACTTACCCCCAATACAGCGAAAGTTGTGGCCGATAGGCTTCCGCAAAGGCAATCGCCGGGACCCTGCCGAGTGCGGTCTTGACCTAGATATGTTCTGAAATTGGGGAGACGCAGCATGAACAATGTTACCAGTTTTACCGGAAAACGACAGAATACAACGGGCGCCAAAGCAACCGCTGCTGGCAGCATGAGGATATATTTGCTTGGAATGATGCGGGCGATGGGGCCCGTCGGCGAGGACATCCTGCCGCGCGCCCGCAAGACCCAGGCTGCGCTGGCCTATTTGTGCCTGGCCCAGGGCGAGCGGGTGCCGCGCGGCCGCCTTGCCGGCATCGTCTGGGACCGCTCCGCGGAGGCGCAGGCGCGCGACAGCCTGCGCCACGCGCTCAGCGAGTTGAGCCGCGGCGGCCATTGGCGGATCGAAATGGATCACGACAGCGTGCGTCTCGACACCACCGGCTGCTGGATCGACGCGTTTGAAGCGCCCGATCGCCCGGAACTGCTGCTCGACAATCTTTACGGCATCTCGTCGGCGTTCGACCAATGGCTGATCGGCGAGCGCATTCGCTTCGAGAACCGCTGGCAAGCGATCCTCGACCGGGAGCTCGAAGAACTCGCGACGCGCGGCGCCGCCCCCGAGCTGCGGGCCGCGGCGGCGCGCAAGCTACTCAACTTTATCCCGACGCATGAGGCGGCGCTGCGCCACTTGATGACGGCCTTTGTCGAGATGGACGACCGGGCGCAGGCGATCCGGGAATACGAGCGCTTTCGCCTCGCCTTCACGGCGAGCCTCGGCATGCCGCCGTCGGAGGCGACGCTCAACCTCTACGAGGCGATCCGCATCGACGCCCGCGTCAAGGCAAGAAACCACGGCATGGTGGAGCCCCCCGCCCTATTGCCGGGGCCGGCCGAAGGATCGCGGCGTGCGGAGGCGCCGGCCGTCGGGCTGACCCGCGGCTTCGAGCCGTCGATCGCGGTGCTGCCGTTTCGCAATCTCTCCGGCGATGGCGGGCGCGATCACGTCGCCGAAGGGCTGGCCGAGGATCTCGTCGAGGCGTTGTCGCGCGTCCCCGGCCTGTTTGTCATCTCGCGCTTGTCGGCGGCCGCCTATCGCAGCCAGGAACGGCCGCCGAACGAGATCGGACTAGCGCTGGGCGCGCGCTACATCGTCTCGGGCAGCGTCCGACTCAACGACAACCGGCTGCGCCTCGTCGTCGAGCTGATCGATACGAAGAGCGGCGCGGCGCTATGGACCTCGCGCTTCGACGAGCATTTCTCCGATCTGCTGGAAATGCAGGACCGCCTCGCCGAGACCGTCGTCCGCTCGATCGCGCCGCACCTGCGCTATGCCGAATTGCAGCGAACCCGCATCAAGCGACCGGAACACCAGGATGCCTACGACCTCCTGCTGCGGGCGCAGGAGCGGATGCACAACCCCTCGCGCGAAGTCTTCGAAAGCGCCGACCCGCTGTTCCGGCTGGCGACCGAGCGCCCGCCCCGCTACGCCGCCGCCCTCGCCTGGTGGGCCTATTGGCACGTCATGCGGGTCGGCCAGGGCTGGTCGAGCGACGACGCCGCCGACACCGAAGCCGCGGACCGGCTGGCGAAAGAGGCCGTCCTGTGCGACGCGACCGAGCCGATGGCGTACGCCGTGCAGGGCCATGTCGCGGCCTACCTTCGGCGGGATTTCGACATGGCCTTCGCGTGTTTCGAGACGGCGCTGCAGATGAACCCCAACAGCGCCCGCGCCTGGCTCTGGAACGCCAACGCGCACGCCTGGATCGGCGAGGGCGCTCGCGCCGTCGACAAGGTAAACCGGGCGATGGCGCTGTCGCCGTACGATCCCTTGGTGTGCGCCTATAGCGGCGGCGCCGCGATCGCGTACCTTGCAGACGGCCAATACGATCGCGCCGTCGAATTCGCGCTGCGCTGCATTCGCGACAACCGCGGCTACACGGCGGCCTACAAATTGCTGATCCTCGGTCTGTCGCTGTCGGGACGCGAAGGAGAGGCGCGCACGCCGCTGCATCAGCTGCTGCTGCTCGAGCCCAAGTTCTCGGTCGAGCACTATCGCAACCGCTTCCCGGGACGCGATGGGCCGTTGGCAGCGCCGTTCTGCGACGCCCTTGCACGTGCCGGCGTTCCGCATTCGTCCTAGGCGCGGCGGCCGTTTTCCGGGCAGTTTCCGGGCCGGTTTCACGGAGGCGCACCAGCGACCGTTAGTAACCTCCAAGGTAGCGACGGGCAATGCCGTCCGTCGTCTGCAGGAGGTCAACCATGCACGCCTTTCCGTCGCTGCGCCGACCCGATCCAGCCATCGCCGACCCCGCCAAGGTGCGTCTCGGCGACAGCACAATCAGCGGCCAGTTCCCGCCGCTGCGCCAGCCGACCGCGGCAGTCGCCGACCCCGCCAAGGTGCGCCTCGGCGACAGCACAATCAGCGGCCAGTTCCCGGTGAGGAAGTAGCCCGCTCGGCCGGCACGGGTCGCGAGAGATGCCCGAGAAGATGATGGAGCAGCACATGGCCGAGCCCGCTGAACAGCTGGCGGAACAAGCCGTCTGCCGGTTCTATCGGCTGATTCCGGGTGCTCCGGATCCGCGCCGGGCCGACCGCTCGGCCGACGGGACGTTGCCGACCGTCGCCTATCGCTATTGCGAGGCGATCGCCAGCGCCTCGGGCTTCGGCTGGTATCTCTTCCCGCCGATCAATTTCAGCCTGATCTGGGACGGCCGCGAGATTGCCTGGACCTACGAAGGCGCCGACGGCTGGTACCCGTTGCGCGGCGCCCAGTTTCCCGGCTTTTTCGCGCACTTCCAGAAAACTGCGCCGCCCGGCCTCGGCGATCTGGCGCCGACGTTTCTGGCGCAGGGCAAACTGCCGGGCGTCGTCCAGATCTGGAGCGGCTTTCTCGCGCGCACCGCGCCCGGCTGGGCGCTGCTGTCGCGCGGCACCGCGAATATCCCGAAGACGCAGGGCTACGAGAGCTTCGAAGGGATTGTCGAGACCGACACCTGGTTCGGCCCGCTCTTCACCAATGTGCGGCTGATGCGGATCAATTCGCCGGTCGAATTCCATCGGCGCTCGCCGCTGTTCCAGGTGCAGCCGTTGTTGCGCCAGTGCTACGAGGAGCCGTCCTTTGCCGTGATGGAGGCGGCAGACCTCGAGGCAAGGGATTGGCAACATTTCGCCGCGACGATGGAGCCCAACACGGACCAGATGCGGGCGCTCGGCCATTACGCCGTCGCCACCCGCAAGCGGCTGCGCAGCGGGGCCCCGCAGACGCCGACGACAGTGGCAGCGGCGACAGCGACGGGAGAAACCAAGGCATGACGGCATCGCCGGTGCTGGCAGCGCTGCGCGCTCCCGTAAACCCGGAGCGTCTCGCGATCCAGCTGATGATCGCCCAGGGCGCGCTGTTTGCCGCCGAGACGGCGCTGATCCACCAGATCGGCACCGGCGCCTCGGTCGTGCAGCTGGCGCTGATCCGCGGCGGCGCCGGGCTGACGCTCGCGCTGGTCCTCGCCAGCTCGCTCGGCCTCACCGTGCTGCGGACGGCGCAATTGCGGCTGCAGGTGCTGCGCGGCCTCGTGTCGCTCTGCTACCTGTGGGTGATGATCTACTCGTTCCGGCATTTGCCTCTCGCCGACGCGACCGCGATCTCCTTCACGCAGGCCGGCTACATCGCGCTGTTCTCGGTGATGATCCTCGGCGAGCGGGTCGGGGCAAGGCGCTGGACCGCCGCCGCGATCGGCATGGTCGGCGCCTTGCTGATCGCCAAGCCGGCCTTTGCCGGCTGGCATCCGGCTTATCTCGTGGTGCTTGGCGGCACCAGCCTCAACGGCCTCGCCTTCGTCCTCAACCGCTACCTGCAGCAGCGCGACAGCGACGTCACGACATTGTTCTATACCAACCTCGTGGCCGTGCTCGGCAACCTGCCGGCGCTCGGCCTCGCCGCGATGCCGGAAGCGGGGTCGCTGGCCCTGCTGCCGGGACTGTTGCTGTTCGGCCCGATCGGCATGTATCTCGGCATCGTTGCCGTCAAGCATACCGGCGCTGCGACGCTCGGCCCTTATACGCTGCTGCGGCTGTGCATCGGCGTGCTCGGCGGCATCGCGCTGTTTCGCGAGGTCCCGGATTTCCTGACCCTGCTCGGCGTCGGCTTGATCGTCGGTAGCTGCGTCCTCAGTTCGCACCGGCCCGCCGACCGGCGCATCGTCGCCTGACGCGCTGGCCCGCCCCGATTGCCGCCGTTACAGGTGGCGCTCGAGGAACCCCGCCATTCTATCCCAGGCCAAGTTGGCGCAGTCGAGATTGTAGGCGGCGCTGCGCTCGTTGAAGAACGCGTGCGCGGCGTCATAGCGGTAGATCTCGGATGCGCGGCCGACCGGCTGCAGCGCCCGCTCCAGCTCGTTGACGGCGGCCGGCGTGCACCAGTCGTCCTGGTTGGCGAAATGGCCCTGAAACGGCGCCGCGATCTTCGCCGGGTCGGCGAATTCCTTCGGCGGGATGCCGTAGAAGCACACCCCGGCGGCGAGCGCCGGGATGTGAACCAAGGCGGCGATCGTCAGCGCGCCGCCCATGCAGAACCCCATGACGCCGACCTTGCGGCTGCCGCCCTTCAGATGCTCGGCGGCGCCGCGCAAATCCTGGTGCGTTGCGTCGGCAAAATCGAGGCCGCTCATCAGGTGGTTGGCCTCGTCGGGCACGGCGGTTAGCCGGCCATTGTAGAGATCGGGCGCGAGCGCGTTGTAGCCGGCGCGGGCAAAGCGGTCGGCGACGCCGCAGATCTGGTCGTTGAGCCCCCACCATTCCTGGATCACGACGATGCCGGGGCGGCCCTGGCCGGCATTCGCCAGATAGCCCCTGGTCCTGCCGCCGTCCGGACGCGCGAATTCGATCATGCTGCCCATCGCCCCTCTCCGTTGTCGGCTCGTCGCGGCAAAGGTGCCGCAGCGGCGATGGCAATGCAAACCGCTTGTCGGCCGCCGGCCCGTCCGGCGAAGGCTTACGGCCAGCGCGGATGGTGCGACAGCAGGATAGCGACGAGGCGCTCGATGCCGGCACGGTCCGACGCGTCGAAGCGGGCGGGCAGCGGGCTGTCGAGATCGAACACGCCGACGACGCGCCCAGCGGTGACGAGCGGCGCGACAAGCTCGGAGCGCGAGGCCGGGTCGCAGGCGATGTGTCCGGGAAAAGCCTGTACATCGGGAACGACAAGCGAGCGGCGCTGCGCCGCTGCGGCACCGCAGACGCCGTCGCCCCAGGCGATCCTGACGCATGCCGGCTTCCCCTGGAACGGGCCGAGCACCAACACGCCATCGCGGACGAAATAGAAGCCGGCCCAGTTGAGGTCCGGCAGGCCATGGTAAATAAGCGCCGCCATGTTGGCGGTGTTGGCGACGAGGTCCCTCTCGCCCTGCAGCAGCGCCTGCAGCGAGGCTGCCAACTCGTCATAAACACTGCGCTTGTCCATTGCCATCGTAGGCTGTGTCGGTTGTTGCGCCGCCGGCCTGGTCTTTTAAAATCGTCGTAGACCGCAGCGGCCTGGCCGGTCAATGCCGCAGGGCAAGGCATCACCGGCCGGGGCCGGGGGCAGGAGAACATTGCGATGGCGCGTCGTTGGGCTTTCGCCGGCTTGCTTCTCGGCGTTCTCGCGGCGCCGCCGCTCGGGCTGGCGGCGGACATCACGGCGCCCGCGGCAAAGCCGATTGGGCAGATCAAGAGAGTCTCGGGAAGCGTCACGATTGTGCGCGGCAGCGAGCAGCTGCGCGCCAAGCCCGGTGCCGCGATCTTTCAGGGCGACGTCATCCGCAGCGGGCCCGACGGCAGCATCGGCGTCGCGTTCGCCGACAATTCCCTGTTCTCGGCCGGTCCCAGCACCGAGGTGGCGGTGCCGGACTTCCGCTTCGACGCCGGCAGCGGCCGCGGCAACATGCTGGCGGTGCTCGGCAAGGGCACGCTGACCGCCGTCTCCGGCCGGATCACGCACACGACGCCGGGGGCGATGAGCATCCGCACGCCGACCGCGATCCTCGGCGTCCGCGGCACGACGTTTGCAATCGAAGTGGTCAGGGTCGGCCTGTGCCAATGCGTCAGCGATCATACCGCCCCGCACTTGCGCTGCGTGACGAGCGCGCATTTCTGCCAGATCACCTGCGCCTCGCCGCATTATTCCTTCGTGCCGATGAGCAGCGCCGAACTGGCCGCCTGCCCGCCGCAGGAACACTACCCGCAAGAGCGCTACGTGGTCCTGCCGAATGCCGATGGCCGGCCGGGCGCCGGGGCGATCACGGTCAGCCATGCCGGCACGGCGACGACGCTAGACCGGCCCTACGCCGCCGCCGAGTTGCGCGACGGCGGGACGACCGCGCGCGCGATGAAGCCGAGCGAGGCGCAAGACATCTTCGAGGAGGCGTTTGCCGCCCGCCCGGCATTGCCGGCGCAGTTCCGCCTCGATTTCACGCTCGGCAGCGAGCGGATGGCGCCGCAATCGCTGGCCGACTACCGGGCGCTCGTTGCCGAGATCAAGAAGCGCCAGGCCTACCAGGTCGAACTCGTCGGCCGCCCCGATACCCGGACCAGCGAAGCGCACGACAGGCGCCTGGCGTGGGACCGCGCGATGACCGTGCGCGCGGCGTTGATGCGCGACGGCGTCGACGCCGGCTCCATCATTGTCGACGGCCGCGGCGATGCCCGGCAACCGGTCCGCGGGTCCGCCGGCGGCGGCAAGGCAGCCAACCCAGGCGTCGAGGCCACGATTCGCTGAGTTCGCGTAACAGGCGATTTTATCCGGATCGCACACGCACTATGATAGAGCCTATGGTCTTGATCAGAGCGATGTCGGGCGACAGGGGCAAAGCCCTGCTCGTTGTGATGGCACTGTCGCTGGTGACGGTGCAGTCGGCGGTCGACCTGCCGCTTGAACGCGTCAGGGATGCGATGCTCGAGTGGATCCTCGGGCCCCCGCCGGCCGAGATCGCGCGCATCAAGACGCTCGCCGGAACCGCCGCGGTCGTGCGCGGCAACGGGCATTTACCGGCGACACCGGGGACGCCGCTCTACCAGAACGATGTGATCGAGACCGGGTCGGACGGCAGCGTCGGTCTCACCTTCATCGACGACTCGGTGTTCTCGGCCGGACCCGACAGCGAGGTGGCGCTGCGCCAGTTCCACTTCGACGTCGACACGGCGCATGGCGACATGCAGGCCGAGCTGCACAAAGGGACGCTCGCCGTCGTCTCGGGCGCGATCACCCACAGCACGCCGGGCGCGATGCACATCAAGACGCCGACCGCGATCCTCGGCGTGCGCGGCACGACATTCGCGCTCGAGGTGACGAGCGCCGCCGCCAGCATCCCGCGCCTCGGGCGCTGCCAGTGCGCGAGCGAGGGCGACGCCGACCCCGAACCGGTGCGCTGCGTCGCCACGGCGAATGCGTGCGAGGCGTCGTGCGGCGGCGTCGAGCGCCATGGGCAATCCTTCTTTGCCGCGGCGCACGACGTCGCCGTCTGCGGCCCCGACCTGCGGCCGGCGGAGGAGCGCTACGTGGTCCTGCCGAACGCCGATGGCCGGCCGGGCTCCGGCGCCGTCACCGTCGAGCACGGCAAGAGCGCGGAAACGCTGGACCGGCCCTACGCCGCCGCCGAACTGAGCGGCGGCGAGACGCTGCCGGCGACGTTCAACGCCGCCGTCACCGACGAGCTGTTTCACCAGGCGCTGGCGGCGCGGCCGCTTCTGCCGACGCATTTCCGCCTCCACTTCCTGCTCGACAGCG
The DNA here is from genome assembly GCA_050257895.1 of Thiohalocapsa sp. Taxonomy (GTDB): domain Bacteria; phylum Pseudomonadota; class Alphaproteobacteria; order ATCC43930; family CGMCC-115725; genus DATARH01. The sequence goes on along the minus strand of JBLMXS010000348.1, from coordinate 4,229 downwards.
ACGAGATGACGGCTGAATCGCGGCAGGACTATCCCGCAATCGTGGCGGACATCAAGAAGCGGCCGAGCTACCAGGTGCAGCTGATCGGCTATACCGACGCGCTTGCGGACGATGCCCACAATCTGCGGCTGTCGGTGAGCCGCGCCGCGGCAGTGCGGCGCGCGCTGGTTAAGGATGGGGTCGACCCCAACGCGATCACGGCCGAGGGTCGCGGCACCGCCGACCCGCTGGTCGCCACCGCGGCCGGGATTGGCGAGCCGCGCAATCGCCGCGTCGAGGTCACGATCCGCTGACCGGCGCCGCCACAGCGCGGACCCCGGCTTCCGGCTGTCCGACTGCCGGCACGTCACGGCGGATCGCCAGCACGGTAATGTCGTCAGCCTGCTCGGCATTGCCGGCAAATCGCTGCACCGCCTCGAAGCACGCGTCGACGATCGCTTGCGCACTCTCGCCGCGCGCCGCCGCCAGCAGATCCGACAGGCGCGAGGCGGTATAAAAGCCGCCGCTCTCGTCCTGCGCCTCGGTGACGCCGTCGGTATAGAGCAGCAGGATCGCACCGCCCCGCAGCCGGTCGCGCTCGATCGGGAACATATAACCGTCGACAACGCCGAGCGGCGGACCGCCCTCGGTCTCCAGCTGGCGCAGCCCGCGCTCGTCATAGAGCAGGAAAGGCCGGTCGTGCCCGGCGCTCGCGTAGTGCAATTCGCCGCTGTCGAGATCGAGAATGCCGGCGAAGGCGGTGACGAACATCATGTCCATCTCGGCCGCGGCCGCCGCGGTCTTGGCATTGGCCTCGGCAAGGATGCGATCGAGCGCATCGCCGTGGCGCTGCACCGCGTCGCGCACCACCTCCTTCGTCATTGCCATGAACAGCGCCGCCGGGATGCCCTTGCCGGAGACGTCGGCGATGATGAAGAACAGCCGGCTGCCGTCGATCAGCAGGAAATCGAACAGATCGCCGCCGACCGCGCGGGCCGGCTCGATGCGGGCGTAGAGGTCGATGTCCTGGCGCTCCGGGAACGGCGGGAAGCGGTGCGGCAGGAGGCCCATCTGGATGGCGCGCGCCGCCGTCAATTCGCCCTCCAACCGCGCCGTCACCTGCCGCTCGTGCTCGAGCTCCTGCGCCAGCCGGCGCCGCGCGTTCTGCGTCGCGCGCAGATGCCCGCTCAGCATGACGCCGAAGATCAGGAGCGCCACCGTTGCCGGGTACATGCCGTCGACCAGCCAGCCGGCGAAGCGGAACAGCGCGAATTCGCCGGCGACCAGGACGAGGATGATCGCGAATGCCGCGGCGGCCGCCAGTCGCGGGCTCTCGTAGCGCAGCAGCCAAATGATCGCCAACCCGGCGAGCAGCAATGCCGCAACCTCGATCCACACGGCCTGCGGCGGTCGCTGCAGCAGCGGGCCGGCGAGGCCGAGAATCGAGTCGATCAGCTGGGCGTGCACGTCGATCCCCGGCACCGGCCCCAACGGCGTCAATTGCTGATCGAGAATCCCGAGGCCGGTGACGCCGAGCAGCACGACCTGATTCTCGAACAGGCTGGGGTCGAAGGCGGGGTCGAGCACCGTCGCGGCCGAGATGTAGCGCTCCTCCGGCGGCCCGAAGTGGAGATAGACGCGACCGCGCGGGTCAGTGGGAATTGTTGCGTCGCCGAGCGTCACACTCTCGATGCCGTGCCCGCCGGTCGTGACCGAGATCGACGGCATCCCGGCGGCGACGCGAATTACCTCGAGCGCGAGCGCCGGCAGCAGCTGGCCCGCGGCATCGGTCAGCAGCGGCACCGACCGCACCATCCCGTCTTCGTCGGGTTCGTTGGTCAGCGCCGCTTCCGAGCGCGCGTGCTGCATCACCTCGGAGACGCTGCGGATCAGCGCCGGGTACGATTTGAGATAAGGCCGGGGGTCGCTGCCGTGTTCACTGATCGGCGCCGCGCGATGTGGCTTGCGCGCTGGAACCCCCTCGTTGGTCGGCGCCGCCCCGAACACGGTCGGAACCTCGCCGAACGCCTCGCCCAGCTGAGTATCGCTCGACGGCAGGCGGCCGAGCGCCTCCACCATCGGGGCGGGCAGATCGTGCAGACTGCGCGCCAGCAGCGGCGGCGATAGCCGATCCGCCTCGGGAAACAGGATGTCGACCCCGAGGACCTGCGGCTTGCCGGCGGCAATCCTGCGGACCAGCTCAGCCACCTCGGCACGCGGCCAGGGCCATTGGCCGTAACGCTTCAGCGCCTGCTCGTCGATCGCGACGATCTGGACCCGCTTGCTGCCCGGGTGCAGCGGCCATAGGCGCTGCGCGAGGTCGAAGCCGCGGTGGCGCGCCTCCCACAGCAGACTGGGATCTGCCGCATAAATCGCCAACGCCACCGCCAGTAAAGCCAGGGCGATGCCGCGGCCCAAGGCAAACAGAGCAGAGGGTCGCCAGAACGAGGCGGCCGGCGACGGCACTGGCGCCGAGTTCATGCCCGTGTTGCGCGCGGCGGGATGCGACGGCGCGGCGAGCGGATTACGGCTCGCCGGTCCGCTCGGGCCCGCCCCATGCGCGCCGCGCTTCCTCGAGGCTACCGAACACCGGCATCACCTGCTCGAAGTGAGCGATCGCAAAGATCTCCTGGACAAGGTGGTGCACCCTGGCGACGCCGACCCGGTGGTCCGCCGGCTTTTGCCGCGCCGCCATCGCCAACGCGCGCAGGCCGCCGCTCGAAATGTACTCGACGTCGGCAAGATCGATGATCACATCGGCCGTCGTGGCGCTGGTCAATTGCAGCAATTTCACCTGGAACTCGGCGCTCGTAAGATTGTCGAGCCGCCCTTTCGGCCGCAGCACGAGCAGGCTGTCGAGGTGCGACTCTTGGATCTCCACAGCATTCTCCCTGTCTTGGCAAGGAAAGTAGGGCCGAGCGCGGGGCGGGGTCAATCTTGCCGCAACGCTGCGTTGTGATTCGCTACGCTGTGATTCCGTACGCTATGATTACTGCCATGGCGGCGACGCGGCGCGTCTTTCTGTCTTCCTGCATGCTGATGGCGACTGCCGCCGACGGCGCCCCGCGCGGCGGCCGCTTCGTCGATGTGGCCTATGCCGATGGGCGGCTGTCGTGGCCCGGCGGCAGCACTCGCGCCGCCTGCGGCCGCGGCGGCGTGCTCGCCGACAAGCGCGAGGGTGACGGCGCCAGCCCGGCCGGCACCTTCCCGCTGATCCGCCTCTTCTACCGGCCCGACCGCCTCGCCGCTCCGCACAGCGGCTTGCCGACGACCGCCTTGCGGCCGATCGACGGCTGGGTCGACGACCCGGCCGACCCGCAGTACAACCGCCTCGTCTCGCTGCCCTACCGGGCGCATCACGAGGAGATGTGGCGCGCCGACGGGCTCTACGACCTGGTCGTCGTGATCGGCTACAACACCGACGCGCCGGTGCCAGGACGCGGCAGCGCGATCTTCCTGCACGTCGCGCAGCCGGACTTTTCCCCGACGGAGGGCTGCATCGCGGTGGCGCGCGGGGTGCTCGCCTCTCTCCTCGCGAGGCTCGGCCCCGGCAGCACGATCACGATCCGCGGCTGAGGGGGGCTGTTTCGAGCCGCCGCCGGTCAGGCGGCGTGCAGTTCCGCCGCGGTGCGCTCCTGCAGCGCCGCCAGCGTCAATCCCGGCACCATGTCGATGACGACGAAGCCGTGCGGCGTCACATCGATAACCGCCAGCTCGGTATAGACGCGCACGACGCAGGCCGGGGCGGTCAGCGGATAGCTGCAACGGCGCAGCAGGCGCGGCTCGCCGGAGCGCGTCGTGTGTTCCATCACCACCCAGATCCGCCGGGCGCCGGCGGCGAGATCCATTGCGCCGCCAATCGCCGGCGCGTTGTCATCCTCCGAGCGCGCCCAATTGGCGAGATCGCCATTCTCCGCCACCTGGAAGGCACCCAGCACGCAGAGGTCGAGATGGCCGCCGCGGACCAGCGCAAAGCTGTCGGAATGGCTCATCAAGCTAGCGCCCGGGCGCAGCGTGACATACTGGCTGCTGGCGTTGACCAGCCAGCGGTTGATCTTCTCCGGCCGCGGTGCCGGCCCCATACCCAGAATGCCGTTCTCGGAGTGGAAGACGACCTCGCGCTCCGGCGGTACGTAATTCCCGACCAGCGTCGGTATGCCGATCCCGAGATTTACCGACCATCCTTCCGGGATATCCTGCGCCACGCGCGCCGCCAGCGCGTCGCGGGCGAGCGGTTGCCAAGCCTTGAC
>JBLMXS010000347.1:0-19236 GCA_050257895.1 Thiohalocapsa sp. | reverse complement strand
GGATCGGGAAGACGCACGGCATCAGATTGAGCACGACGCCGCCGATGAGCGCCAGCAGCAGCGCCTGCCACCATGGCACCGTAGCGCCATCAGCGGTGGCAGCGGCGACGCCCTGCGGCGCAGCAATCGCATAGACGCGCTCGACCCCGCCGGCGCCATGCAAGACCAGCGTTCCGTCCAGCTTTTCTGGCAGCGTCTCTGGCGCGGTCGACGCAGCGCCCTTGAGCCGCGGCAATGACAGGACCAGCCCATCCGGATCACTCGCTTGGCGCGGGTCCGCGGCAGCGTCGACGAGATTGCCGGCCGCCGGGAAGAAGGCGGCGGCCGGGCGGCTGATGCCGGTCAGCGCGGTGGCCGGGATCCGCAGGCGCAGCGCGTTGTCGGCGGCGGTGAAGCTTGCCGCAAACGGCGCTGGTTGCGGTAGCCGGCCGCGTACCGCGGCGAAGAGTGCCGTGCTTTCCGGGTCGGGCGCCGGGGCGGCGGCCGCCACCGGCAGGTCGAGCGCCAGATGCGCCTCGCCCGGGACGCAGATTTCGGAGCACACGAGCCAGGTCGCATCGGCCCCGAGATGGGTCTGCGTCCCCGGCTGCAGGTCGGAGGGCGCCTTGATCGGCACCAGCAGATCGCCGCTCCCGGCGTAGCCGTAATTGCCGATCGTCCCGAGCACAAAACGCTCAGGCGCCGGCCACAGCGGCTCGCCGGCGGCGAACCCGGCCGGCAGCTGCCAGGCGATCTCGGTCGGGATGCCGGAATCGCCGGGGTTTTTCCAATAGGTGTGCCAGCCGCGAGCGATCTCGAGGTGCAGGTCGACCCACAGGGTCTGGCCGGGCGCGACCGATGTCGTCTCGGCAACGAGCCTGGCGGTCACTGGGTGCACGGTCGGCGCCGCCGCGAGCGCCGGCGGCAGCAGCGCCAGCAGCGCCGCCATCGCCGTCAGCCATTCGATGATCCGCGTCCGCCGCATCCGATCCTATCCGAACCCCAAACCTCGTTCATCGCCGCAAAAATAGGCGACAACAGGGCGTCCGGCGAGCCCCGCGTGAAGCCGGAGGATGCCCCCACCCCGACCCTCCCCGGCAAGCGGGGGAGGGAGTGATCCGGGGCAATGTTCCTGCACAAGACTTCGTCATTCCGGGGCGGCGCGCAGCGGCGAACCCGGAATCCATATTCCAGAGGCCGATGTTCATGGGTTCCGGATTCGCAGCCTTCGGCTGCGCTCCGGAAATGACAACCGTCTATCTGCAAAGCCCCGCAAGCGAGCCCCCGCAGGTATCGCATAATACCGCAGGTCGATGGAGCAATGGTGGCGGCAAGCGGGCTGGGTTATCGTCGGCCGGTCGCAGGAGGGCCTTCCCATGGACGAGATTCGCACGCTCGCCGTCGACATCGGCGGCAGCGGCATCAAGCTAGCGCTGCTCGACGCCGCCGGCAATATCCTGGGCGAGCGGGTGCGCGTGCCGACGCCGAAGCCGCCGGTCGGGCCGGTGGTGGTAACGGATGCGGTCGCGGCGGCCGCGGAAGGGGTCGGCGGTTTCGACCGCGTCTCGGTCGGGTTTCCCGGGGCGGTGCGCGCCGGCCGAGTGCTGACGGCGCCCAATCTCGGCAGCGAGTTGTGGGCCGGCTTCGACCTGCAGACGGCGCTTGCCGAGCGCTGGCGCAAGCCCGTCAAGGTGATGAACGACGCCGATGTGCAGGGCTACGGCGCGGTCGCCGGCAACGGCCTCGAGATGGTGTTGACGCTCGGCACCGGTTGCGGCAGCTCGCTGTTCTACAACGGCCGGCTGCTGCCGCATCTCGAATTCGCGCATCACCCGGTGCGCGGCAAGAAGACCTACGACGAATATGTCGGCCGCGCGGCGCTGGCGAAGGTCGGCGAGAAGAAGTGGAACAAGCGGGTCGCCCGCGTGCTCGAGATCCTGCGCCGGGTGGTGAATTTCGATCATCTGTATATCGGCGGCGGCAACGCCAAGCGGATCCGCTTCCGCCTGCCACCGGATGTGACGATCGTGCCGAACACCGACGGGCTGACCGGCGGCATCGCGCTGTGGCACGACGCCGAGGTGTCGCCGCCGCTCGATACCGAGGAAGCGCGCCGGCCGCATCCCGATCAGCCCGGCGGCGGCACGCCCGCTTCCGGGCCGTGCGCAAGCGGCGCCCCTGCCCTGCCCCGCCGCACGATGACGGCCTCGCAGCCGGCGACCGCGGTGGCGTTCGCGGTGCCAGCCGGCGCCTGCGACTGCCATGTCCATGTGTTCGGCGATCCGGCGCAATTCCCGTTCGCGGCGCGCCGCGGCTACACGCCGCCGCAGGCCGGAGCAGAGGAGCTCCTGGCGCTGCAGCAGGCCTTGCAGCTGTCGCGCGTCGTCATCGTGCAGCCGAGCGTCTACGGCAGCGATAATTCCTGCACGCTCGAAGGCATGAAGAGACTCGGCGAGCGCGCGCGCGGCGTCGCCGTGATCGATGCCGCCACCTCTAACGCGGCGCTCGACGAGATGCACCGCATTGGCATTCGCGGCGTCCGGGTCAATCTCGCGACCGCCGGCGAATCCGATCCGGCGCAGGCGCGGCGCAACCTCGCCGAGGCGGTGGCGCGGGTGGCGCCGCTCGGCTGGCATGTCCAGGTGTATACCGAGCTGTCGGTGATCGCCGCGCTGGCGGATGAGGTGCCGCGCCTCGGCGTGCCGATCGTGTTCGACCATTTCGGCGGCGCCACCGCCGCCGGCGGTGTCGAGCAGCCGGGATTTGCCGCGCTCTTGGCGCTGGTGCGCGACGGCCACGCCTACGTCAAGGTCTCGGCCGCCTATCGCAGCTCGACCAAGGCGCCGGCCTATGACGATGTGGCGCCGTTGGCGGCGGCGCTGATTGCCGCCAACCCCGAGCGGATCCTATGGGGCAGCGACTGGCCGCATCCGCACGCCGCCGCTCCCGGCGCGGCCGTCGACGAGATCGCGCCGTTCTACGACATCGACGACGGGCTGGCGCTCAACCAGCTGCGCGGCTGGGCCCACGCGGCGATCCGCCGCAAGATCCTCACCGACAACCCGGCCCGGCTCTACGGATTTTGACCCTATAGAAGGCGCCGAATTCGGGAAAAGAGGATCGCTGCCGGATGCCGCGTCCTGCGCTCGGAGCCTCTTTGACGGCGGTGCTCGTCATGCTTGCGCTGGCGGCCTGCGCGCCCGCGCCGCCGGGACCCGGCAGCGCTGCCGGACCTGACGACATCCACATCCCGCCCTTCGCGCGCTGGCCGTACCAGCCGTTCTCGCGCGAGGCGGCGGTGCAGATCGCGCTGCGAGAGTGGCGCGCATTCGGCCAGCCGGTGGTGCTGCCGCATCAGGAGCTGCCGTTCGACAACGAACGCGCCGAGGGGCTGTGGCAGCGGGTCGGCGAATACTGGTGGCTCGGCCTGCCGATGGGGGCGAAGGACCAGGGCTTCACCGGCATGCACAACCAGAACGGCCAGGTCTTCCCGGTGAGCCAGGACGGCAATTACGCCTGGTCGGCGGCCTTTATCGACTACGTGATGCGGATGGCGGCGGCCGGCCACCGCTTTCCCTATTCGGCAACCCACGCCGACTACATCAACGCCGCCAAGGACCACGTGATGGGAAGGCGGCCCGATCTCGCGATCGCCGCCGAGCATCCCGCCTCCTATGCGCCGCGCCGCGGCGACCTGATCTGCATGTGGCGCGGCCGCCGCCAGATCCGCTTCGAGGACCTGCCGACCGGGCTCTTTCCCGGCCATTGCGACATCGTCGTCGCGACGCGTCCGGGCACGCTCGACGTGATCGGCGGCAATGTCGACAACTCGGTGTCGATGAAGCACATCCCGGTGACGGCGGACGGCCGCCTCGCCGGTCCCGACGGCGTCGTGGTCGATCCGGATTATCCGTGGTTTGTCGTGATCCGCGTTGAATACGACCTCGACGCCCCCGCCGTCCCGCCGCCCGCGCCGGTCAGCTGATAGTACGTAATGCGTCACCCCGGCAAAAGCGGGGGTCCAGAGCCAGCGGCGAAACCTTTGCCCCTGGGTTCCCGCTTGCGCGGGAATGACGCGCGAACTTAAGCCGAGGCATCACTGAGTCTGCGCGGCAGCCAGCGCGGCGATCACCTCGCGTCCGCGGCCGCCGTCGATCATCGCCTGCCGCCACTGCGGATCGCGATCGATGAAGCGCCGGTAGGTTTGCGCCGCGGCGGCAACGATCTCGCCGTCGCGCCGCAAGAGCTCGTCGCCCAATTCGAGGATCCGCAGATTGGGCCAGGCGTGCGGGCGCAGCCGCACCACCGCGTCGAGCACGTCCTGCGCCGGGCGCTGCGGCGCCGCTTGCGCCAGGATCAGCGCCGTCGCCGCGGTCGAACGCGATACCCCGGCATGGCAATGGACGAGCAGGTGGCGCTGCCTCGGATCGCGCAACTCGTCGCGCGCGAAGGCCAGCAGCTGCTCGACATCCTCTCGCGATGGCGCACGACGGTCGGGCACCGCCTCGATGATATCGTGGAAGCGGAGCGCGAGCCGCCGATGCGGCGCGAAGGCGTCGAACGCTGTCGGATCCGGCCACTCCGGGTCGAGGATCGACAAGACATGCGTGACGCCGGCGGCGCAATGCGCATCCAGCTCGGGAATGCCGCAGATCGTCACGCGAAAGCTCGCGAACCCGGTATCCATTCTCTGTTTGGCGTTGTTGCTGTCGGCGCTGCGGTTGTCGCTGGCGGCAGCGTGACGCGGCCGCCGTGGGGAGGCTTATACCGCTAATGTACAGAAAGCTGGGCAATTGTTGAGCGCGATCAAGGCCGATGCCGCCCGTGCGGCGTTTTTACGGGAGTATCCGCTGCGCCGACGCCGGTGCGGCATGGAGTTGAGAATGGCGAACGGATTGCGTCCCCATCGGGCGCACGGCGAGCGGCTGCGCGACCGGCTTGAGCGCGCGGCACGCGACATCAACGCAGTGCTGCTGGTTCTGGCGATCGGGCTGGCAGCCCTCGATGCCACGTGTTTTTTCCTGCTCGAGATGGCCGACGCGGTGGTGGCCGCCGGTAAAACGGCGACGCACCAGACAGCGTTTGGGCAACTGCCGGCTGCTGCGATCGTCGCGCCGGGGCAGCCGGTGGCGCAGGCGGCGATCCCGCCAGCCACAGCGGCTGGCGGCCATTACGTGGCGGCTGCTTCGGTAGTCAGGTCAGGAAGCCGATAAACTCGCCCGGCGCGGCGGCATCGTCGCGGTCGCCGGCCTCATCGGCGCGAGGGCCGGGGCGGGCCCCCGGGGGCTGTGCCTGCGGCGGCGGTCGGGGCGCATCCGGGCCGCCGGATTCCGCCGCGCTGACCACCCCAAGGCGCGCCGATATATGCTGCACCAGCTGCTCACGCTGGCGCCGGGTTCTGACAATATCTTCACGCAAGCCCTCCAGCAGCCCGACATTCTTCGACCGCTGGGCAAAAGCCTCGCGATGGCGCAGGTCGGCGAGGCGTTCGCAAAGCCGTTCCAACTCTCGCCATTCGTATTCGAGCATCGCTGCCTCTTGTACACGCTACCGATGTTCTACCGCGATCATCGTTGCGAATCGATTAACTGCGAACGCATCGCCTTGACAAGTTCGAACGGACGCAGCGGCGTCGCGTTCACTTCGAACGCGGCACCATCGATCCCGCCATCGATAAGGAGCGCATCGCACACCGCGTTGGCGATCGCTGCCGGCGGCGCCACCGCACCGCCCTCGCCGACGCCCTTGACGCCGAGTGGGTTGAGCGGCGACGGCGATTGCTGGTGGATCACCGTGAAGGGCGGGATGTCGGTCGCCGACGGCAGTGCGTAATCCATCAGGCTGCCGCTCAGCAACTGGCCGGCCTCGTCATAGGCGACCGCCTCACAGAGGATGCCGCCCAGCCCTTGCGCGGCGCCGCCCATCACCTGCCCCTCGACCAGCATCGGGTTGACGACGACGCCGCAATCATGCGCGACGACGTAGCTGTCGATGCGGACCGCGCCGGTGTCGCGGTCGATTTCGACCACCGCGACATGCGCCGCGTAGCTCCAGGTCACGGTGGGCGGCTCCCAGTAGAAGGTTTCTTCGAGCCCCGCCGCGACCCCGGCCGGGCGGCCGTGGTCCCAGCCCGGCCGCGCCGCCTGCGCCAGCCGCGCCAGGCTGAGCGTCGTTCCCGGCGCGCCGCCGGGGACTCCGGCGACGCCGACGCCGCCGTCGCGCAATTCGAGATCGGCCGGCGCGCATTCGAGCAGATTGGCGGCGATCTGGAACACTTTGTCGCGCAGGTTCCGGTTGGCGTGGTGCAGCGCCGCGGAGACCGTGACCGTGCTGCGGCTGGCCATCGTGCCGAAGCCGATCGGGATCGCGGCGGTATCGGCGAGCGCGACGACGACGTCCTCCGGCTTCACCTTCCAGGCGTCGGCGACGATCTGCGCGAAGATCGTCTCCATCCCCTGGCCCTGTGGGCAGGCGCCGGAGGCGGCGTAGATCTTGCCGTCGGCATCGATGCGCACTAGCGCGCCCTCGAACGGCCCGACGCCGGTGCCCTCGATGTAGCAGCCGATGCCGAGGCCGAGCAGACGCCCGTCGCGGCGCGCCTCGGCCTGCCGCCGGCGGAAGGCGGCCAGTCCGCCGACCGCTTCCAGCGCCTTGTCGAGGGCGCCCGGGTAGTCGCCGCTGTCGTAGACGATCGGTTCGCCGTCACGGTAGAGGAGGCCGGCGGCATACGGCATCTCGTCGGCGGCGACCATGTTGCGCCGGCGGACCTCGGCCGGCTCCAGCCTGAGCGCGCGTGCCACGAGATCGATCGAGCGCTCCATCGCAAAGCAGGCCTCCGGCCGGCCGGCGCCGCGATAGGGGGCGTTCGGCACCTTGTTGGTCGCGACGATGCGGCCCGAGGCGGCGAGGTTGGCGATCTTGTACGGGCCCGCGAGGTGGACTGCGGTGTTGTAGGCGACGCCCGAACCGATCGGGTTCCAGGCGCCGCAATCGACGATGTAGTCGTCGCGGATCGCCAGGATCCGGCCTTCGTCGTCGAAGCCGATCTCGACCTCGTGCAGCTGGTCGCGCGAATGGGTTGCCGCCATCAGGTGCTCGCGGCGCTCCTCGATCCAGCGCACCGGCCGAAGGAGGCGCCGCGCCAGGAACGGCAGCAGCAGATCCTCCGGGTAGGCATGGCCCTTGCCGCCGAACCCGCCGCCGACATCGGGGGCGATGACCCGCACCCGCGCCTCGGGCAGGCCGAGCGTTGCCGCGACCTCGCGGCGCACCCAGTGCACGACCTGCGTCGACGACCACAGATTCAGCGCGTCGGTGCGCCGGTCGTATTCGGCGACGATGCCGCGGCACTCCATCGGCACCGCCGCGTAGCGGTGATGCGTGAAGCGCCGCCTGAGGCGATGCGGCGCGGCGGCCAGCGCTGCCGCGGCGTCGCCCTTCGCGACCGAGAACGAGCCGATCAGGTTGGTGCCGTAGCGCTCGTGGACAATCGGCCCGCCGTCGAGCAGCGCGGCTTCCGGATCGACCACCGCGGCCAACGGTTCGAGATCGAGCACCGCCAGCTCCGCCGCGTCCTCGGCCTGGTAGCGGGTTTCGGCGACGATGACGGCAACGGCCTCCCCGACATGCCGCACCTTGTCGTGCGCCAGGAGCGGCTGCCGCGGGTTGAGGAAGTTGTGCTGGACGACGGTCGTCCATTTGCGCGGCAGCGAGATCTGGCCTTCCGGCACCGGCGGCAGCAGCGCAGCCAGTTCCGGCCCCGACAGCGCCAGCACAACTCCCGGCGCCGCCGCCGCGCGCGTCAGGTCGACCGTGCGGATCCGGGCGTGGGCGAGCGGGCTCCTGACGAACACCGCATGCAGCATGCGCGGCAGCACGAGATCGGCGACGAACTGGCCCTGTCCCACGAGCAGCCGCCGGTCCTCGCGCCGCCGCAACGACCGGCCGACATAGAGGACGCCGCCGTCGCTCATCGCCGCCACCTCTTTACATGAAACTATCCGGACCGGGCTTCGTAACGTCCTGCGGATTTCGAGTCAGCCGGCCGCCAATCGGCCTTTCAGCACCTGGCCGGCGAAGTTGCCGGTGGCCTCGCCGTTCTCGAAGGCCAGCGTGCCGTTGACGATCGTCGCGGCGATTCCGTCGGCTTTCTGCACGAGGCGGCGGGCGCCGCCCGGGAGGTCCTGTTCGACGGTCGGCAGCCGCGGCTGGATGCTCTCGGGGTCGAACACGACCAGATCGGCGACGTAGCCGGTGCGGACGAGGCCGCGATCGGGCAGTTCCCAGGCAGAGGCGTTGTCGAAGGTCAGCATGCGCACCGCCTCTTCGAGCGTGAACTGCTGCCGCTTCCTGACCCAGTAGCTGAGAAGATGCGTCTGCAATGACGAGCCCATCTCCTGGCAGACATGCGCGCCCGAGTCGGAGAAGGTGGCGAGCGTGCGCGGATGCTTTAAGAGTCCGAGCACGTCGTCCTTCGACTCGTTGACGAGCGGCTGGACGAAGACGCGGTTCTCGTCCTCGCAGGCGAGGTCGATGATGACCTCCACCGGGTGCTTGTTCTGCCGCCGCGCCAGATCGGCGATGCTGGGATCGTCCCAGTCGACGTCGAGCATCGGGAAGAGATTGGCGTAATCGGGCTTGCGCGGATCGGTCGTCGCGGCGCCGCCGCCCTGCATCTCGCTGCCCTTGGGCTTCATCCGCGCTTCCGCCGCCACGAGGCGTGCCCGCACTTCGGGGTCGGCCAGGCGGCGCTTCTGCGCGGCGAGCGGCAAGGTGCGCACCTCGCGCCATTCCGGCAGGAGGTCGAACGGCAGATATGATTTGAGCGAGAAGATCGCGTTGATCGAGCGCGTCGTCGCCTGCCCCCAAACCCGGCCGCCCTGCGCGACGGTCTCGTCCATCCAGCGCATCTGGTAATCCCATGGGTTGGGCTCGACGCCCTGCTTGGTCGCGAGCGTGCCGAACATGATCGGTCGGCCGCTCTGCAACGCCACCTGCCGCAGCCGGTCGAGAAAGCGGCGCTGCGCCTCGCCGCCCGAGATATCCGGGCCGATCTGGAAGATGCCGGCGTCGAGCTCGGCCATCGCCCCGACCAGCCGGTCGATCTCCTGCCAATCGGCGATGCGGCTGGCGACCGGCGTGCCGTCGGGGGTGATGTGGGTCGTCGCCCGCGAGGTCGAGAAGCCCATCGCGCCCGCGCGCAGTGCCTCTCTCACCGCGTGCGCCATCAGCCGCAGATCGTCCTCGTTGGCAGTCGCTTCGAGGCCGCGCCGTCCCATCGCATACATGCGCAGGGCCGAGTGGCCGATATACATGCCGTAATTGAGCGCCTTCGGCAGGCGCTCGACGGTCGCCAGGTATTCGGGGAAGCTCTCCCAGGTCCAGTCGATGCCGGCCAGCATCGCCTCGGTCGGGATGTCCTCGACCGCCGTCAGGCAGCGCGCGAACCACTCGCGGTCTGCAGGCTTGCACGGCGCCAGCGCGAAGCCGCAATTGCCCATGACGACGCTGGTGACGCCGTGCCAGCACGAACAGCTGCCGATCGGGTCCCAGGCGACCTGCGCATCCATATGCGTGTGGCCGTCGATGAAGCCGGGAGCGACGACGAGCCCGCCGGCGTCGACCACTCGCTGCGCGCCGTCGCGGATGCGACCGATCTCGACGATCCGGCCGCCCTTGACCCCGACATCGGCGTGGTAGCGCGGCAATCCAGAGCCGTCCACGACGGTGCCGTTCTTGACCAGCAGGTCGAGCGTCATCAGGCATTCTCCCGGTAGCGACCGGGCACAGATTCGGGGCTTCCGACGACGGGTGTCAACCGGCCAGGCAGGATGCGATAAACAGCGTAGGGCGGAAAGCGCAGCGCATTCCGCCAATCCACACCCGATGCGGCGGATTACGCTTCGCTTAGCCGCCCTACGGAGGCACAGGTGGAGGCGCCGAGTGGGCCTCGGCGCCGACGATTACATGGTCACGAAGGGGCTACCGGTCCGCCCCCATCAGGCGAACCAGCGCCGCACTGCGGCCCCCAGCGCGGCCAAGCCTTTCGGTTCTTTGGCGGCGACCTCGTGGGGCGCGGCGAGCCGGCCGGCGACGATGTTGTCGCGCGCCCGCGACAGGACCGCGACAACCTGCGCGTGGCTGGTATTGGGATGATCGTTGAACGACTCAATGCGGCCGAACCGCTTCCCGGCAACCTCGGCGATCGCCTGCAGGATGACCGGCTCCAGCACCTCGGCGCCGCCCACCGCGCGCACCGCGCCGCGGATGCAGTAGCGGCCGTCATGACTGCGCAATGCGCCTTTGCACCATCTCTCGGGCGCTCCCAGGCGCTCGATCACCGCGTCGATCTGGTCCAGTGATTTCGGCGAAGCAAAGCCAACACCATCGAATGGCATCTCGGGGCCCTCGTCCTAACTCGCTGTCGGGCGTGTACCGCTATAACGGCCCACCGCGACCGGGGTTCACGCTCGCCGCGAAAAACCGCAGCGCGCAAAACCCGCTTCAATGTCGGTCGCGTCTCGCTGGCCGCAGCCTTTCGCCGCGAGAATTTTTCGGCGATCGGCGGTAAGCTGGCCGCCATGGGGTATTGCCGGCCGGCAGTTGGCCGGAACGGAGGTATCAACGCATGACGAACAGCTACCGGGTCGCCGTCATCGCCGGCGACGGCATCGGCCGCGAGGTGGTGCCGGAGGGCATCGCGGTGCTGGAAGCCGCCGCAAGCCGCTACGGCTTTGCGCTCGACTGGCGCGAGTTCGACTGGAGTTGCGAGACCTACGCGAAGACCGGCCGCATGATGCCGGAGGACGGGCTCGACCAGCTGCGCCCCTACGACGCCGTCTTTCTCGGTGCGGTAGGCTATCCGGGCGTCCCCGACCACGTCTCGCTGTGGGGGCTGTTGATCCCGCTGCGGCGCAGCTTTCAGCAATACATCAACCTGCGGCCGGTGCGCCTGTTGAAGGGCGTCGACTCGCCGCTCAAGGGACGGCAGCCGGGCGACATCGACTTCTACGTCGTGCGCGAGAACAACGAGGGCGAATACTCGGCGATCGGCGGCCGCCTCTATGAGGGGACCGACCTCGAAATGGCGATGCAGCAGACGGTGTTCACCAGGCGCGGCTGTGACCGGGTGATGCGCTACGCCTTCGAACTAGCGAAGACGCGCAAGAAGCACGTCACCTCGGCGACCAAGTCGAACGGCATCATCCACACGATGCCGTATTGGGACGAGCGCTTCGCCGCCGTCGCGCGCGACTTTCCCGACATCAAGACCGACCAGTACCACATCGACATCCTGACGGCGCATTTCGTGCGCCACCCCGACTGGTTCGACGTCGTCGTCGGCTCCAATTTGTTCGGCGACATCCTGTCGGATTTGGGGCCCGCCTGCGTCGGCTCGATCGGCATCGCGCCATCCGCCAACATCAATCCCGAGCGCGACTACCCCTCGATGTTCGAGCCGGTGCACGGCTCGGCGCCCGACATCGCCGGCCGCGGCATCGCCAACCCGATCGGCCAGATCTGGTCCGGCGCGATGATGCTCGAGCATTTCGGGGAGAGTGCGGCGGCGCAGGCGGTGGAACGCGCGATCGCCGAGGTCTTGGCCGACGGCACGACGCGCACCCCCGATCTCGGCGGCAATGCCGGCACCAAGGAGCTCGGCGCCGCGGTGGCCGCCGCGATCCGCTAGGCCTGCGCCTAGCGGCTGGGATGACACCTTGACGAGCCGAAGGAGCTAGACATGACCAAGATCCAGGCGCTGGTACATGACGTGTTCGGAACGGTCGTCGATTGGCGTGGGGCGGTGACCGCGGACGGCGAGGCGTTGGCCGCGAGGAAGGGCATTACCGGGGTCGACTGGCAGGCTTTCGCCGACGAGTGGCGTGGGCTCTACCAGCCGTCGATGCAGAAGGTGCGCACCGGCGAATTGCCCTGGACCAACCTCGACGGGCTGCACCGCATGGCGCTCGACCAGCTGCTGGAGAAATTCGGCGTCGCCGCGCGTCTCGGCGAAGATGACAAGGCCTGGTTCAACTTGACTTGGCACCGCCTGAAGCCGTGGCCCGACTCGGTGCCCGGCCTCACCCGCATCAAGGAGAACTACATCGTCGCGACGCTGTCGAACGGCACGGTCCGGCTGCTCACCGACATGGCGAAGCATTGCGGGCTGCCATGGGACGCGGTGCTCGGCTCGGACCTCGTGCGCCATTACAAGCCGGACCCCGAGATGTACCGCTCGGCGATCGAATTCCTCGGCAACGGCGACCCCGGCGCGGTGATGATGGTGGCGGCGCACAACAACGACCTCGTCAACGCCGCCAAACACGGCATGAAGACCGCGTTCATCGCCCGTCCCTACGAGCACGGCGCCCGGCAGAGCCGCGACGTCAAGGCCGAGCACGAGTTCACCTATGTCGCCAACGGCTTCGAGGACCTGGCGACGCAGCTCGGCTGCTGATCCGGAACCTCGCGCAAAGCCGGCCCGTTTCGCCAGCGAGGGTTGGGACCGGACATGGCGCTCGAGGAATATCAGAGGAAGCGCGACTTCGGCAAAACGCCGGAGCCGGCGGGCTCGTTGCAGCCGCCGAAAAGGCCGGCGACGGCGCCGCTGTCGTTTGTCGTGCAGAAGCATGCGGCGACGCGGCTGCATTATGACTTCCGCCTCGAGCTGAATGGCGTCCTTCTCAGCTGGGCAATCCCGAAGGGCCCGAGCCTCGATCCGCACGAGAAGCGGCTGGCGGTCCACACCGAGGACCACCCGCTAGAATACGGCGGCTTCGAGGGCGTCATCCCGAAAGGCCAGTACGGTGGCGGCACGGTCCTGCTGTGGGACCGCGGCACCTGGACGCCGCTCGAGCGCGACGCCGCAGCCGCGTACAAGAAGGGCGCCCTCAAATTCCGCCTCGACGGCGAGAAATTGCACGGCAACTGGGCGCTCGTGCGGATGGGCAAGAAGGCGCAGAACGAGCGGCATGAGAACTGGCTGCTGATCAAGGAGCGCGACGACGAGGCGGTGCCGGACAGCGACAGCGCGCTGGTCGACGAGCATCCGCTCAGCGTCACCACCGGCCGTACAATGGACGCGATCGCCGATCAGCGCGACCGCGTCTGGGACAGCACGGTGGGCGAGGTCCCGGGCGACCCGCAGACGCCCGAGCCACGGACGCCGTCGCCCGCAAAAGCGGCGAAGAAGCACGCGATCCCGGACGCTGTCGCGCCGCAGCTCGCAACCTTGGTCGAGACGCCGCCCGAGGGCGAGGAGTGGCTGCACGAGATCAAATACGACGGCTACCGCCTGATCGCGCGCATCGAGCCGGACACGGTGCGGCTGATTACCCGCAACGGCCTCGATTGGACCGGCAAGTTCCCGGCATTGGCGGATGCGCTGGGCGACCTCCCGGTCGATACGGCGCTGGTCGACGGCGAGGTTGTCGCGCTGCTGCCGGACGGCACGACCGATTTCGGCAAGCTGCAGGATGCGATCGCCCGCGGCGTGACCGGCGGGCTGGTGTTCTACGCATTCGACCTGCTCTATTGCGACGGCTATGACCTGACCCCGGTCGTTCTCGAAGACCGCAAGCGGGCGCTTGCCGAACTCATCCCGCCCACGTCGCGCGGTATCGTGCGCTACAGCGACCACCAGGCCGGCCGCGGCGACGATTTCTTCCGCCATGCCTGCGAGTATAAACTCGAAGGCACGATTTCGAAGCGTCGCGACCGCCCCTACCGCCCGGGCCGTGGCCGCGACTGGCTCAAGATCAAATGCCACCACAGCGACGAATTCGTCATCGTCGGCTTTAGCGAGCCGTCGGGAACCAGGCACGGCTTCGGCGCATTGCTGCTCGGCTATTACGACCCGGACGGGCATCTCAATTATTGCGGCCGCGTCGGCACCGGGTTCAACGACGCCTTCCTCGCCGACCTGCACGCGCGGCTGCAGGACATCGAGGTCGGCACGCGGACGGTGGCCTTGCCGAAGGGCGTCTCGGCCAAGGGCGTGCACTGGACCGAGCCGCGTCTCGTGGCGCAGGTGCGCTACAGCGACTGGACGACGGACGGCATGCTGCGCCACCCCGCCTTCGAGGGGCTGCGGCAGGACAAGAACCCGGAGGAAGTCGTGTACGATCGCAGTAACGGCGACGCACCGCGCCCGGCGGACGCAGCGCCCGCCCCCCATCCCTCCCCCCCACGCCGTTCTCCCTCCCCCCCAGGCGGGGGAGGGCTGCGTGGGGGTAGACGCGCGGCGGCAAGCGCAAAGCCGGCCAGCCCCTCCCGAACCCGGTCCGAGCCCCACCCCCACCCCGACCCCGACCCTCCCCCGCCAGGGGGGGAGGGAGTTGGATCGGCAGGCAGCGCCCCTCCCCCACCGCGGCGCGACGGCAGCATCGAGTTCGAGGGCGTGCGGCTCACCAACCCGGGGCGCATCCTCTACCCCGAACAGGGCATCACCAAGCTCGCGCTGGCGCAGTATTACGCCGCGATCGGCGACTGGGCCCTGCCGCATCTGGCCAACCGGGCGCTCAGCCTGGTGCGCTGCCCGGAGGGCTACGACAAGCAGTGCTTCTACCAGAAGCATCTGTCGAGCGGCGTGCCGGACGTCCTCGGCCGCGTCGAGATCACGGAGAAGTCGACGACCGACACCTATCTCGTGATCGAGAACCTCGCCGGGTTGATCGGCGTCGTGCAGATGGGCGTCCTCGAGATCCATCCGTGGGGCTCGACGGTCGACCACCTCGAGACGCCGGACCGCATCACCTTCGATTTCGACCCCGATGTCGGGCTGCCCTATGAGCGTGTCACGGCGGCGGCGATCGAGATGCGTGAGGCGTTGCTCGGGATCGGCCTGCGGAGCTTTGCGAAGACGACCGGCGGCAAAGGGTTGCATGTCGTCGTCCCGGTGACGCCGAAGCTCGAATGGGAGGCGATCAAGGAATTCTCGAAATGGGTGTCGGAGCGCTTCGCTGCCGCCTACCCCGATCGCTTCACGACCAACATGGCAAAGCGCGCCCGCACCGGCAGGATCTTTCTCGACTATCTGCGCAACGGCCGCGGCGCCACCGCGATCGGCGCCTATTCGGCTCGCGCCCGCGCCGGTGCCCCGGTCGCGACGCCGCTGTTCTGGGATGAGGTCGAAGAGGGCGTCAGGCCCGACGCGTTCACCGTCGAGACGGTGCCCGATCGCCTCAAGCAGCTCAAATCCGACCCGTGGGCCGAGATGGCGAAGCTGCGCCAGTCGATCCCCGCCAAGGTGCGCAAGGAAATCGGGATCTAGTATCCTGGATCTAGACGGGCATCCGGACCGCGGCCGTCGCGGCCGCATGCGGTCGTCAAAGCCGCGGTCCCGGCTTCATTGCGCCTGATGCGCGGGAAATGGACCGTGCCGCGGCGTTGTGTTACCCCTCAATCGGACGCGCGCCTCGCCGGGGATCGGGGCGCTTCAGACGCGGGGGAATAGGCGCTCGTGCCGCTGCGGATCGCCTGGCGCATATTGACCGACCAGAAGGGGCGGACGGCGCTTGCCACTGGCGGCATCTTCATCGCCATCCTGCTGGTCTTTATCGAGCTTGGGTTTTTCGTCGCGGTGCCGCAGGGCGGCATGCTGATCTACGACCACATGCGGTTCGATCTTCTGGTGGTCTCGAACAAATACCTGTTCCAGGCGCAGTCCGGGCACTTCGCGCGTGCCCGTCTCGACGACGCACGCAAGGTCGCGGCGGTGGCGCAGGCGACGCCGCTCTATCTCGGCAACGGCAAATGGCAGGGCGCCAGCGGCGACCCGAAGCTCGACATGGCGGTGGTCGCGATCGACCCGGCGGCCGATGTGTTCACGGCTCCCGAGATCGCACGGCAGAAGGCGGTGCTGGAGCGCCCCGACACGGTGCTCGTCGACAGCGCCACCCGCACGCTGTTCGGGCCGCTCGCCCCCGGTCGCGTCGTCGACATCTCCGGCCATAAGGAGACGATCGGCGGGCAATTCGTGCTCGGCACCGGGTTTCTCGGGCTCGGCGTCGCGATCGTCAGTGAAGCGAATTTCTTCCGCCTGTTCCCGATGCGGCCGCTGGACACGGTCAATCTCGGCCTCGTCAGGCTGAAGCCCGGCGCCGATCCCGACGCCGCCGCCACCGCATTGCGCGCGGCGCTGCCCGCCGACATGCGGGTGTTCACCCGCCCCGAACTGGTGGCGCATGAACAATCCTATTGGACGACCAGGACCGGCACCGGCCTGATCTTCGGCTCGGGGCTCGTCGTCTCGTTCGTCGTCGGCATCATGGTGCTGTACCAGACCCTGGCGACGCAGATCACACGGCAATTGCCGCAATTCGCGACGCTCAAGGCGATCGGCTACACCAACCGCTTTCTCGACATGATCGTCCTCACTGAGTCGTTCCTGATCATGGTGGTGGCGTTCGTGCCGGCGCTCGGCGCCGCGCTCGTCGTCTACGGCCAGGTGCGGGCGCAGACGCTGCTGCCGCTGCACCTGACCGCCGCCCAGCTCGGCATCGTCTTCGCCCTGACGGTGATGATGGCGGCGTTCTCGGCCTTGCTGTCGCTGAGCGGGCTGCGGCGCGCCGACCCGGCCGAGATCTTCTGAGGGAGCGGAGCCTGAGCGCGGCCGACACATCGATGCGCCCCGGGATGCGCCCCGGGATGCGCCCCGGGACGCGCCCAGGGGGGCGACTGGGCGGCGGCGCCCGCGTGCCGCTGGCGTTGCGCAACCTGCTGGCCAACAAGCGGCGGCTGATCCGCTCCAGCGCCGGCATCGGCTTTGCGGTGCTGCTGATGCTGGTGCAGCTCGGCTTCGAGCAGGGCTTTTTCACAGCCTCGCTGGCGATGGTGCGCCAGATCGATGGCGACCTGATCGTCCAGAGCGCGACCAAATACCAGTTCCACAGCCGCGACCCGTTCGCCGCCGCCGACATCTCGCGCGCGGAGAAGGTGGCCGGAATCGCCTCAGTGGTGCCGCTTTACGGCTCGTGGTTCGACATGGAATGGCAGCCGCCCGGCGGCACCCAGACCTACCTCGTCCAGACACTGGCGTTCGACCCCGACCATCCGCCGCTCCTCTCCTCCGAGATCAGGGCGGAGAGCGGCAAGCTGAAACAGGCCGACGCGGTGATCGTCGATCGCCGGGCGCGGCCCTTTCTCGGCATGGCCGACGCCAAGGGCGACGCCGAGATCAACGGCCATACGGTGCATGTCGTCGGCAGTTTCGGGATCGGCCCCGATTTCCAGAGCGACGGCAGCGTGATGATGAGCGCCGAGACCTTCGCCCGCCTATTGCCCGGCAACCAGGCGCCGGTTGCTCCGTTGCCGGTCGAGTTCGGCGTCGTCAAGCTGAAGGCGGGGGAAGACCCGGCGCGCGTGCAAGCGGCGTTGCGGCAAGCGCTGGGAAGCGACGTTCGGGTGCTGACCAAATCGCAATTCGTGGAGCTCGAACGCGCCTTCCAGGCCGAAATGTCGTCGGCCGGGCCGATCTTCTGGATGGGGACGGTGGTCGGGTTTGTCGTCGGCCTGTTGATCTCGTACCAGATCATCTACACCGATCTCTCCGACCAGCTGCCGCAATACGCGACGCTGAAAGGCATCGGCTACAACAACGCCTACCTCGTGCGGGTCGTGCTGGGGCAGGCGACCTTGTCGGCGCTGGCGGGCTACATCCCGGCCTGGCTGTTATGTCTCGTGGTGTATCGCATCATCGGCAGCGTCGCGCTGCTGCCGTTGCACATGACTCTGTGGCTGACGCTGCTGAGCCTCGCGCTGACCGTCGGCATGTGCCTGTTTTCCGCGCTTCTGGCGATCCGCCGGGTGATCGCCGCCGACCCGGCCGAGGTGTTCTGATGGTTGCCCCTCTCTGGTTCGAACCCGATGTCGAGCCGAACCCGGCGGTGCGGGTCGACGACCTCAATTTCGCCTATGGCGAGGGCGACGCCCGCAATCCGGTGCTGTTCGACATCAACTGCGCGGTGCAGCCCGGGCAGCTGGTGGTGATGACCGGCCCCTCGGGCTCCGGCAAGACGACGCTCTTGACCCTGATCGGGGCGCTGCGTTCGGCACAGGAAGGCCGGATCACCGTCCTTGGCCACGACCTGTCGCGGCTCGGCGCAGCCGGCCTCGTGCGGGTACGCCGCGACATCGGCTTCATCTTCCAGATGCACAATCTGTTCGATTCGCTGTCCGCTTTCGAGAACGTCAAGATGGCGATGCAGCTGGGCGACGGGCAGAGCGCGGCGCAGATGCGCGAGCGCGGCGTCGCCATGCTGGAGCGGCTCGGGCTCGGCCACCGCATCGACTACAAGCCGCGCTCGCTGTCCGGCGGCCAGCGGCAGCGCGTCGCGATCGCCAGGGCCTTGGCCAACCACCCAAAGCTGGTGCTGGCCGACGAGCCGACCGCCGCGCTCGACCCCGACTCGACGCGCAACGTCGTGCATCTGTTCAAGGAATTGACGGTCGAGCAAGGCACCTCAATCGTCATGGTGACGCACGACCACCGCATCATCGAGCTGGCCGACCGGCTGGTGCACATGGTCGACGGCCGCATCGTCTCCGACATCATGCTCAACGACGCGCTGCGGATCTGCGAGTTCCTGAAAAGCGTCGAGGGCTTCAAGAACCTGACCCCGACCGAGCTGACCAATGTCGCCGAGCACATGACGAAGCGGCATTACATGCCGGACGAGGTGGTGATCCGCGAGGGCGATATCGGCACCGAGCTGTTCCTGGTGTCGGAAGGCCAGGTCAAGGTCGAGCGCGGCGGCAACGAGGTGGCGCGGCTCGGCCCCGGCGAATTTTTCGGCGAACTCGCGCTGATGAGCGGCGAGCGCCGCAACGCCACCGTCATCGCCGCCTCCCCGCTCGAGACCTATGTCCTCGGCGAGCCCGAATTCCGCGCCGCGATCGAGGCCAGCCAGAGCTTCCGCGACCAGCTGCGCCGCGTGTATTTCATGCGGCATTGAGCGCGGTCGCGACGGCCCCCCGACCTCCTACACCGGCCTCCTACACCGGCCTCCTACACCGGCCTCCTATACCGGAAACCCGGCCTGCCGCGGCGACAGGCGGACGCCGACACGTGCGGTTTCCAGCATGAAATAGCGCGTCATCTGCACGATGTCGGTGCCCCAATAGAGCTGCTGCGGCTCGTTTTCGAGAAAGTCCGGCATCGCAAAGGCGTAGCAGTAGGTCTCGACCCAGCGCCGACTGTCGCCCGCGAGAGGTGCGTCGCGCCAGCCGAACTTCCACCCGGCATGCTCGGCGCCGATG
>JBLMXS010000346.1:0-4253 GCA_050257895.1 Thiohalocapsa sp. | reverse complement strand
CGTTGACGCCGAGCACGTGGTCGGGCGCGGCGATCCCGTCATAGCCGACCGCTTCGGCCGCCTGCGCGAAGTCACGGATCGCTTCGGGGCTGCCGCCGATATCGACGATCGGCAATGCGACGCAGAGCTTCATCGTCCGGCCCGCCCCGGCACGCCCGCTTCGCCCAGATCCCAGTAGAGCCCCGCCATCACCTGCAGCGCTTCGCGCGCCACCGGCGCCAGCATGTGCTCGTTCGGCGCGTGCTGCGAGCATGAGGCGTAGGAATGCGGCACCCACACGGTCGGGAGGCCCAGATCGCTGGCGAAGATGTCGTTCGGCAATGACCCGCCGAGGTTCGGCAGGATCGCCGGCGTCTTGCCGGTCGTCGCCCTGATCGAGGCCGCCGCCCAGCGCACCCACGGATGCTCCGGGTCGAGCCTGGTCGCCGGGAAATAGGCTTTCGCCCAGCGCTCGATCTGCACCATCGAGAAGCCGTGCGCATCGAGATGGCGGCGCAGGGCGGGAAGGAATTCCTCGGGGTCGACGCCGACGACAAAGCGAATCTGGCACGTCGCCTTAGCCCGCGGCGGGATCGCATTGACCGGGTTGTCGGGGTTGCCGGTCGTGAAGGCCAGCACCTCGAAGCTGCACCAGCCGAACACCTT
The DNA here is from genome assembly GCA_050257895.1 of Thiohalocapsa sp. Classification (GTDB taxonomy): domain Bacteria; phylum Pseudomonadota; class Alphaproteobacteria; order ATCC43930; family CGMCC-115725; genus DATARH01. The sequence continues at coordinate 3,608 of JBLMXS010000346.1, read as the reverse complement.
CTCGCTCGGGCTGAGCCCCGGCTCGCCCCAATCGGGGTCGATCTCGGGCGCGTCGTCGCCGCCTTCGACGGTACAGTCGGCCAGCGCGACGCGCACCGAATTCGGCAGATGCGTCGGCACCCACTCGCGCAGCTTGATGGCGCCCTTGTCGCTGGTGATCGTCGCCAGCGCGTGCGCCAGGATGATCCCGGGGTTGGCGAGGAGCCCGCCCCAATTGCCGGAATGGTGCGCCCCTTCGCGCAGATCGACGATCAGGTCGAAATTCATCGCGCCGCGGGCGCCGAGGAAGATCGTCGGCCGCTCCGGCGCGAGGCGCGGCCCGTCCGAGGCGATCAGCACGTCGGCCGCGAGCCGGTCCTTGTATTGCCGGCAGATTTCGCGCAGGCCCGGCGAGCCGATCTCCTCGCCGGTCTCGATCAGGAACTTGGCATTGAAGCCGAGCCGGCCGCGCGCCTGCAGAACGCAGTCGAGCGCCGCCAGGTTGACGGTGTGCTGCCCTTTGTTGTCGGCGGTGCCGCGGCCGTACAGCCGCTCCCCCTGGCATGTCAGGTGCCACGGCGATAGCCCCTCGTGCCATTGCGGCTCGAGCCCGCGGATGACGTCGCCGTGGCCGTAGCCGAAGACCGTTGTCGCCGCGTCCGCCTCATGCCGCTCGGCGATCAGCACGGGCCCGCCGCGCACCGGATTGTCGATCAGCTCGCTCTCGAAGCCGAGCCGCGCCAAGGACGGCGCGATCTCATCCGCGAGGTATTGCCGCAGCACCGGCAGCCGCTCTTCGACCTGGCTCTCGGTCGGGATCGCGACGCGCCGCGCCAGGTCGGCGGCGAAATTCCCGTCGTCGAAATAGCGCTCGGCGGCGGCGATGGCGGCGGCGCGGGTCATGAAACCTCCCGAAATGGACAGCGCGAAACGCGCCTCCTAGGATAGCCCAAACGCGCAGAGCGGCGGGAGGAAGCGATGCAGGGTCTGGAACAGATCGTCGACCAGGCGGAGGCCGAGCCGCTGGCGACCGGCTTTGTCTTCACCGAGGGGCCGCTCTATCACCCGGAAGGCTTCTATTATTTCGTCGATGTCAGGGCCAGCCGCTTCTACCGCATCCGCCCGGGGCAGCCGGCCGAATTGCTGCGCGAGAACACCGGCGAGGGTAACGGCACGACCTTCGACCCACAAGGCCGCCTCGTCATCTGCGAGGGCGGCAACCGGCGCCTGACGCGCTGGCCGGCCGACGGAAAGTTCGCTTCGCACGAGGTGCTGATCGACCGGTTCGAAGGCAAGCGCCTCAACCGGCCGAACGACGTCGTCTGCAAATCCGACGGCAGCATCTATTTCACCAATCCGTCGATGCGCATCCCGCCGGCCGACCGCGACGTCGACCCGGCGACTGTCTACCGCGTAAAGCCGGACGGCTCGGCCAGCCATGTGGCCGATTTCGAATACGCCAACGGTCTCGCCTTCTCGCCCGACGAGCGCATCCTCTACGTCGCCAATACAAGGCATGCGATGTACATCCATGCGATCGAGCTGGACGGCGCCGGGGCCATGGTGCGCCGCCGCATCTTCGCCGACATGTCGTCCGACGAGACGGCAGGCGTGCCGGACGGCATGAAGGTCGATGTCGAGGGCCGCGTCTACTGCACCGGGCCGGGCGGCACCTGGGTGTTCGCGCCGTCGGGCGAGAAGCTCGGCATCATCCGCACGCCGGAGGTGCCGGCCAATCTCTGCTTCGGCGGCCCCGACATGAAGACCCTGTTCTTCACCGCCCGCACCTCCGTCTATTCGCTGCGCATCAAGGTGCCGGGGCTGCCCGGCCATCCGTTCCGCAACTAGAACCGCGACACGTAGCCTCCGGCCTCCCCCTCACCCTGTCCCTCTCCCCCGCAAACGGGGAGAGGGAACCCGGGGCAGATGCCGCGCTCTCCCTCTCCCCGTTTGCGGGAGAGGGCCGGGGTGAGGGGGAGGCTCAGCCTCGGGACTTTCGCGCGGCGGCGATCGGTGATGGAATGCGGCGATGCGGCTGGCGATCCCCGACCTGATCTCGAATTCGTATTTCCCGGCCTTGGCGGCGGCCGAGCTCGGGTGCTTCGCGCGCGAGGGGCTCGACGTGACGGCCGAGCTGATCTTCCCGGTCGACCGCTGCTTCACGGCATTGCGCGCCGGTGAGGTTGATTTCGTCGGCGGGGCCGCGCACGGGGCGCTCGCTGCCTTTACCGAGTGGCGCGGCGTCCGATTGCTCGGCGCCTTGTCGCAGGGCATGTACTGGTTTCTCGTGATGCGCGCCGATCTCGGGATCGCGCGCGGGGATCTGGCGGCGCTGAAGGGCCGGCGCATCGGCGCTGCGCCGTGGGTCGAGATGGGACTGCGGGCGCTCCTCACCGAGGCCGGGCTCGAGCCGCGCCGCAACGACATCCGGATCGCGCCGGTCCCGGGCGCCGTCAGCAGCTCCACCAATTTCGGACTGACCGCGGCCGAGGCCTTGGCGGCAAGCAAGATCGACGGGTTCTGGGCCAACGGCATGGCGACCGAGATCGCGGTGTCGAGCGGGGTCGGCACCATCGTGCTCGACGTTCGCCGCGGGGACGGCCCGGCGGGCTGCTTCGACTACACGATGCCGGTCCTGGCGACGACCGAGCGGCTGGTGCGCGAGCAGCTTGATGTGGCCGCCGCGGCGGTGCGGGCCCTGGTCGCGGCGCAGAACACGCTGAAGGCGGACGTCTCCCGCGCCGCTGAGGTCGGGCATAAGCGCTTCCCGCCGCGGGAAGCCGGGCTGATCGCGCAGATCGTCGCGCGCGACCTGCCGTTCTACGAGGCCGCGATATCGGAGCATTCGATTACGGAGATCAACCGCTTCGCGATCGCCCTCAGCATCCTCGACGAGGATGTGCCGTACCGCGACATCGTCGCTGCCGAGTTCAGCCATTTGTGGCAGGGGGCGGCGTGATGCGCACAGGCGCCGATTACCGCGAGGCGTTGCGCACGGACGGCCGCAAGGTCTGGGTGCTCGGATCGGGCCACGTCGAGGACGTGACCGCGCACCCTGCCACCGCGGCGATGGTCGAGGAATATTGCGCCTGGTACGACCGGCACGCCGATCCCGAGTGGCGAGACGTGCTGTTCGCGCCGGCGGCGAAGGACGGTAAGCGGACCGCCTGGGCCTATACGGTGCCGAAAACCGCCGCCGACCTCGCCGGGATGGGCCGCTCGTTCGCCAAGACCTTGTTCCTCAGCGCCGGCAACATCACGCACACCCCGGCCTACGGGCATCTGATCGCGATGGGCGTCCTGACCGCGGTCGAGGAGCGCAATGTGTCGGCAGCGCAGCGCGCCAACGCCGAGGCCTACCGCGCGATGATCGCGGCGACCGGCCGCTTCCTGACCTTTTGCGGCGGCGCGGCGCCGATCGGTTACCGGCTGCGCGAGGACCCGGCCGAGCGCGCGGCGCTGCGCATCGTGCGCGAGCGCGACGACGGCGTCGTGCTCTCGGGCAAGCTCGGCATGCACACGAGCCCCGCCTATGCCGAGGACGTCTATGTCGGCGCTCTCAACGGCGTCATGATCGACGGCCACAACGCCAGCTTCATCGTGCCGGTGGCGGCGCCGGGGGTGACGAT
>JBLMXS010000345.1:0-3130 GCA_050257895.1 Thiohalocapsa sp. | reverse complement strand
GAGCGGCCGTACCATAGCGCGTACGGCAGCCGACGCGCCGACGGCAGCGCCAGCGGCCGGGGGAACGGCGTCCGGCCTGCGGATCCGGTCGTGATGAGCGTCCTCCCGCTAGTGTCCCGATTCCGAAGTTCGCATCATCGTGCGGCAGCCTCGTTTGCGAACTTCGGAATCGAGGGACACCAGCAACTTGTTGATCTAGTGTGGCTTTGGTTCAGAAGTCCGCATTTCGGACCCGCCGCAAGAATGATGCGGACTTCTGAACCGCCACACTAGCGATGGCTTTGCCGTTGGGCCCTGCGAAGGGGCCGGCGGCCATGCTAGTTTAGCCGCGGCTGCGGCGCTACCGCGCGCCGAGGACCCGACCCTGGCATGGAGGCTTCATGATCGATCACGTCGGCTTCCCGGTTTCGGACTATGCGCGCTCCAAGACCTTCTACCAACACGCGCTTGCCCCGCTCGGCTACGCCCTGATCATGGAGGTGGCGGCCGATGATACCGAGAGCGGAAGCCCGGCGGCCGGTTTCGGCAAGGACGGCAAGCCGGACTTCTGGATCGGCGGCGAGGGCGGGCTCAAGGGCGTTCTCCATCTCGCCATCGCCGCCGCCGATCGCCGCGCCGTCGACGCCTTCCACCGCGCCGCGCTCGCGGCCGGCGGCAAGGACAACGGCGCGCCCGGCGTGCGCGCGCACTATCACCCCAACTACTATGGCGCCTTCGTGCTCGACCCCGACGGTCACAACGTCGAGGCGGTGTGCCACGCGCCGGCATGAGGGGACGGGACATGGCGAAAACCGGCACCTCGGCTCCCGCCGGCGGCACGACGCCCCGCCAGCGGCCGAGCGCGATCTATCAGCTCGTCTGGAAGGCGATCCGCGCTCGCAAGCTGATCGCATGCGTCTATGACGGCTGCTTCCGCGAGACCTATCCGCACATCCTCGGCTACAACAAGCTCGGAGCGGAAGCGCTCTTGGTGTTCCAGTTCGGGGGCGAGAGCACGTCGCCGCTGCCGCCCGGCGGCGATTGGCGTTGCCTTGAGCTCGCGGGCATGACGGAGGTGCGGCTGTGCGAGGGCCGCTGGCGCGGCGGCGGAACGCGGCACAGCCGGCCGCAGGCCTGCATCCAGTTCGTCGATGTCGACGTCAACCTGCCGTCCACCCTGACGCGCCGCCAGCCGTTGCCGTTCGGCTCGCCGGAGCTGCGGCCGCCGCGGCGGCGCGGCGAGTAGCGAGCGCGCTTCTTCAGCAGCGCTGTTTGCAAACGAGCTGCTGCGTGGAGCAACCGAGATTGCAGGACGGGTTGCTCACCGCCGCACCCAAGGTCGTCGCCGCCGTGGTCGGAAGGCAACCATTCATGCAAGTCATTGCTTGCGTGTCGCAATTGATCTGGCACGTGAGCGTTGTCGTCTGCAGAGACGGCGGTACGATGGGCACGGGTGTGACGGTCTGACCGGTTTGGGCGAGAAGCTCGGTGGCGAACGACGCGCAACTCAGCAGTACGACGCCCAGGACCGCGATGCGTCTTGTCATTGGCTGGACCTCCCGGCGTCGGGACCTCCCCGACGTCTCCAACTATGCCTCAAGTCGGCCCGATCGACCATGGCTGGAAAACTGGAGCTCCGGCGTCCGGCAAGAGGGCCGAGAGAGCGCAGCAGGCATGATGTCCTTGTCGTGTTGCTACAGGGTCCGCCCCCGTCCCGCCGGGGATCGTGATAGCCGCTTCGGAGCTGCGCCGGTGCAGGCCGGCATCAAGCGCAATTCTTGATCGTGCCCGAGTCATAGGTGAATCGCGTAACGTAGTCAACCACAAAATGCGTAGGTATGAGAACCATTGCCGAATCAGAGGCTTGGCGGTCGTTTCGGCGGCAACGAAACCGGCGGCGAATGCGCCGTAGCCGTTCACTCGCGCCGGCGAGGTGTGATTGAATGGGCGCGCCGGCCGAGGCCCGGCATGGCTCGGACCAGGCGGGCGTGCGCCCCGCCCGAGGATCGGCAGTCGGCCGGCGGCGGCGCACGCGGAGGCGGCAATGCTGAGGGACGACAGCGGTAACGGCAGCGGTCGCCCGAGGGCGCCCCGCAACGTGCTCGGCGACCGCCTCGAGGTCTGCTCGATCAACCCCATGACGGGGTTCTTTCGCGACGGCTGCTGCGACACGTCGCGGGAGGACATCGGCAGCCACACGGTCTGCGCCGTCATGACCGCCGCCTTTCTCGAATTCTCCAAGTCACGCGGCAACGATCTTTCGACGCCGGTCCCGGAATTCGGCTTTTCCGGCCTGAAACCCGGCGACCGTTGGTGCCTGTGCGCGCCGCGTTGGCAGGAAGCGCTCGAGGCGGGCCAGGCGCCCCGCGTGGTCCTGCGCGCCACGCACGAAGGCGCCCTCGACCACTGCTCGCTCGCCGATCTTAAGCGCTTCGCGGTCGACCTGGCCTGACCGCCTGCTCCTGCGGCCGAGGCGATCGGGTAACCCGGCCGCGTCGGCGACCTATTGCCGGCCAAGCCGGAAACATCCGACTTCGGCCGAACGGACAGGGTGCGCCAATGCCGCAAGATCCTCGCAACGGCGGCAATTCCGCACAAGCCGCTTCCCCGCGCCAACCCACATGAGTGGCGGGCTGCGGAGCGCAGTCCGTCGGGATGCGCTTCCCCTTTCGTGAAAGGGGAGAGCATCCGAAGTCTCGCTTCCATCGAGAGGAGTTGTACGATGAAACGTCTTGCGATCGTGAGTTTTGCCATCGGCGTTCTGGCTGCGCCGGTTCAAGCTCTGGCCCAGCAGGCCCCTGCCGGATCCCCCGAGCCGTTCAATGGTCTAGTCTGGGATCCGCCGGTGCAGGAATACGTGGCCCCCGGCCCGACGGTGCAGCCTTCCCCGACCCATCATCTCAGGAGGCATCACGGCCGTTCGGCGACCTAGCGCATCCGCCACGTCAGCCCGGCCGTCCGGCGGCTGCTCAGCGTGACGGCTTCGGCTACCGTTGCCGTCTCGATTTGACCTGGAGCGGGATGGCTCTCTCTTCCAATCGTCATCCCGCTCCGGTCCGAGCCCCTACTTCTCCAGCTTGAGCTTCTTCCGGCGCTGCCCCAGCGTGCGCAGGCGCAAAGCGTTGAGGCGGATGAAGCCGGCGGCGTCGCG
>JBLMXS010000344.1:0-7458 GCA_050257895.1 Thiohalocapsa sp. | reverse complement strand
CATCCACTTGTCGACCGCCTCGCGCACGGAAAAGCGGGTGTCCCGGCCTTCGCCGGGACGACGCTGGGGTTTAGGTCGATGCCGGAGCGGTTTGGCCAAAAGGGGAGCGGCATGAAAATCGGGTTCTTTGCCGTGGGCATCGGCGCGGCGGTCGAGCCCGAGGCGGTGCGGGCCGTGGCGGTGGCGGCGGAGCGGCTCGGCTTTGCGACGCTGTGGGCGCCGGAGCACGTCGTGCTGGTCGAACAGTACGCCTCTCGCTACCCCTATTCGAGCGCCGGCCTGTTCCCCGGCGGCAGCGACGTGCCGATCGCCGACCCGTTCGCGACGCTCGCCTATGCCGCCGCCTGCACCACGACGATCCGACTCGGCACCGGCATCTGCCTCGTGCCCGAGCACAACCCGCTGATCCTCGCCAAGACGGCCGCGACGCTCGACCGGCTGTCGGGCGGACGCCTCGTGTTCGGCGCCGGGGTCGGCTGGCTGGCCGAGGAGTTCGCGGCGCTCGGCGTCCCGTTCGAGCACCGCGGCGCCCGCACCCGCGAGTATGTCGAGGTGATGCGGCAGCTGTGGCGCGAGCGCAGCAGCACGCACGCCGGCCGCTTCGTCAACTTCAGCGGCGTCACCAGCCGCCCGAAGCCGGCGAACGGCAGCAGCATCCCGGTGTGGTTCGGCGGCGAGAGCGAGGCGGCATTGCGACGCGTCGCCGCCTACGGCGACGGGTGGATCGGCTTCAGGGTGTCGCCCGCCGACGCCGGCCCGAAGATCCGCCGCATCGAGGAATTGCTGCGGGAGGGCGGCCGCAAGCGCTCCGACGTGACACTGGCCGTCTCGCCCTACGCCGACCCGATCACGCCCGACGATTTGAAGCGCTACCGCGACGCCGGCGCCGAAGAGGTGGCGCTCCTGCTGCGCGGCCGGGCCGCGAGCGGCGCCGACATCGTCGCTGGGATGGAGCGCCTCGCGAAGGACTTCGTGGAGCCCGCGGCGAAGCTGTAACTCGACAGCAGAGTCTGTTAAGTCGGACCGCCGGCCTCTGGCCGGCATGCCGGCGGGACGCCGGCGATCCAATTTCAGGAACAGGACATGAAAAACGACGACCGGCCACGCCGTTACCGCCAGGACACACTGCTGACGCATGTCGGGCGCAACCCCGAGGCCAATCACGGCGTCGTCAACCCGCCGGTCTACCACGCCTCGACGATCCTCTCGAAAAACATGGCCGAGTGGGAGGCGAAGCGCGCCGCACCGCCCTTCACCGGGGTGCGGTACGGGCTGCACGGCACCCCCGGCACCTTCGCACTGGAAGAACTCCTGGCACGGATCGAGGGCGGCTACCGGGCGATGCTGCTGTCGTCGGGGCTGGCGGCGGTGACGGCGCCGCTGCAGGCGCTGCTCGGGGCCGGCGACCATTGCCTGATGGTCGACTCCGCCTATGGCCCGGCACGCAATTTCTGCGAGGGCATCCTCAAGAAGTGCGGCGTCGAGACGACCTATTACGACCCCCTGATCGGCGAGGGCATCGCCGCCCTGATGCGGCCCAACACCAGGGTCGTCTACTGCGAGTCGCCGGGCTCCCTGACCTTCGAGGTGCAGGACGTCCCGGCGATCGCCGCCATCGCCCATCGCCACGGCGCCAAGGTGCTGATGGACAACACCTGGGGCACCCCCTATTTGTTCCGCTCGTTCGAGCACGGCGTCGACGTCTCGATCCACGCCGCCACCAAGTACATCTGCGGCCATTCCGACGTGATGCTTGGCGCCGTCATCACCAACGAGGAGAGCTTCCTGCCGGTGCGCAGCGCAATGGCGCAGATCGGCCACCACGCTGCCCCGGACGACGTTTTTTTCGCGCTGCGCGGCATGCGCACGCTGTCGGTGCGGTTGGAGCGCCACCAGAAGAACGCGCTCGAGGTCGCCCGCTGGCTGCAGACGCGGCCCGAGGTCTCGCGCGTGCTCTATCCCGCCTTGCCGGAGGATCCCGGCCACGTCCTGTGGAAGCGCGATTTCCTCGGCGCCTGCGGCCTGTTCGGCGTCGTCCTGAAGCCGGCGCCGAAGGAGGCCGTCTACGCCTTTATCGACGCGCTCGACCTGTTCGGCATCGGCGCCAGCTGGGGCGGCTTCGAAAGCCTGATCCAGCCCGCCTACCCCGACCGCGCCCGCACCGCGACGCGCTGGCAGGCCGAGGGTCCGCTGGTGCGCCTCCACATCGGCCTCGAAGACCCGCAAGACCTGATCGCCGACCTCGCCCAGGGCCTCGAACGGCTCAGGGTTTGATTGAAGTGTCATCCCGGCGGCAGCCGGGATCCATTTGTCAGCCGCTCGAACGGTTGAGGCAAAGCTCCCGCTTGCGCCGGGATGACAAATGCAAAGCGCCGTCGATGGAGAAGTCTGGGATAGCCGCGTCGTATGGAGGCCCATGTTGGCTCGGCATTTCCCTTCGCGTCGCGATGCCGTCAGAATAGCGCCATCACGCGGTGGCGCCCGGGAGGGTGAGAATGGACATTCGCGAGCCGGAAATTCGCATCGACGTGTCGCGCGAGGGCTATCTCGACCGCGCCCGCCAGCTGGTGCCGATCCTGGCCGCGGCCGGCGACGAAACCGAACGCAACCGCGAGGTGGCGCCGGCGGTGGTGGGCGCGATGATCGAGCGCGGCATCTTCAAGATGCTGCTGCCGCACTCGCTCGGCGGCGCCGAACTGGATCCCTTGACCTATACCGAAGTGCTCTACACGCTGGCCCAGGGCGACGGCAGCACCGCCTGGTGCCTTGGCCAGAATTCCGGCTGCTCGATGATCGCGCCGTATCTGGCGCCGGAGATCGCCCGCGAGATCTTCGGCGGGCCCTATGGCATCCTCGCCTGGGGCCCTGACGTGCCTGGCGCCGGCCGCACCATCCGGGTCGAGGGCGGCTATCGCCTCACCGGCCGCTGGGGCTTTGCCACCGGCAGCCGGCACGCCACCTGGCTCGGCTGCCACTGCCCGGTGTTCGAGGAAGACGGCAGCCCGCGCCTGTTGCCGGACGGCCGCCAGCAGGTCCGCACGATGCTGTTCCCGAAATCCGAGGCCACGATCATCGACAACTGGCACGTCCTCGGCCTGCGCGGCACCGGCAGCGACAGCTACGCGCTCGAAGACCATTTCGTGCCGCAGGCCTACACCGCCGGCCGCGACAATTTCGACGAATTGCGCGAGACGGGGCCGCTCTATCAGATCACCAGCGGCATGATCTACGCGATGAGCTTCGCACATGTCGCGATGGGCATCGCCAAGGGCGCCTACGACGCCTTTATCGAGATCGCTCGCGACAAGGTGCCGAGGGGCGCCCGCGGCACGCTGCGCGAGAACAACGTCATCCAGGCGCAGGTCTCGCAATGCGAGGCGCTGCTCAAATCGTCACGCGCCTATCTGCGCGGCGTCATCGCCGAGATGTGGGACGAGGCGCAGCGGAGCGGCAAGATCGGTGCGGAGCATCACCCGCAGCTGCGCCTCGCGGCGACCTGGGCGATCCATCAGGCGCGCGACATCGTCGCCACCGTCTACCATGCCGCCGGCGCCTCGGCGATTTTTGAGAACAACCCGCTCGAGCGCCGCATGCGCGACATTCACGCCGGGACGCAGCAGGGCCAGGGCCGGCCGGTCCATTTCGAGACAGTCGGCCAGATGCTGATGGGCCTGCCCCCGCAAGGCCGCATGTTCCGCTAGACGTCGAGGTGAGCCCCTAGCATTCGCCAACTGCAACCGGCACTTGGCGCTTGTAAACCGACTGCCAGAGGTCCACCTTATCGGGGTCGGCTTCCTCAGGGTTCGGCCAAGCTCTTCCAAGCGCCAGCGCTCCGGACCTGCTTTCCCCGCACAATGTTGCAGCTCGATCCGCGCCGGAAGCATCCGGTAGCGGCCGCTTGACTTACTCAAAAGGACGACCATGACGATCGGAACCGTGAAGTGGTTCAACAGCCAAAAGGGCTACGGCTTCATTCAGCCGGAGGACGGCTCGAAGGACGTATTCGTGCACATCTCGGCCGTCGAGCGCGCCGGCTTGGGCAATCTCCACGAAGGGCAGCGGCTGAGCTTCGAACTCGAGCGCGGCCAGCAGGGCAAGACCTCTGCGGTGAACCTGCGCGACGCCTAGCGGCCCCGCCTGGCCGCCAAGCGGGGAGCCGCTGCAGCGGCTCCCCGCCGCACATCCGGCCGCAACAGAAAGGCGTCATCGATGCAGGTTTTCGTCCGCGATAACGATGTCAATACGGCGCTGCGCGTCTTGAAGAAGAAGATGCAGCGCGAAGGCACCTTCCGGGAAATGAAGCTGCGCCGGTCCTACGAGAAGCCGTCGGTCCGCCGGGCGCGGGAAAAAGCCGAGGCGGTTCGGCGATATCGCAAGGCGATGCGAAAGCGGCTCGAGCGGGAAGGATATTGACGAGCGTGGACTACCTGCCGGCGAGGCCGCCCCTGCCGGCGGACTACTACCGGCGGCACGCGGCGCGCATCAAGCAGTTGGCGAGCGACGCCACCACAGCCGCCATCAGAGAGCATTTGCAGGGGGTCGCCCGCGAATACGAGCGTCTGGCGGAGCGCGTCGAGGCGACCACACCGCCGGAGGAAGTTTGACCGGGAAGTTTGACCGGAAGTTTGAGGTGTCGACGCCGGCCTCGCCGGAGCTGACGCTCGCAGGAGATGACATGGCGATGCATAAATTCGCGATCGGACAAACGATCCGCTTTGCGCCCTATCGGTCCGACCGGCACCAGCTCGCACCGGCGCAGAGCCGCTTCAAGATCGTCCAATTGCTGCCCGAGGCTGGCAACGTCTTCCAATACCGCGTCAAGAGCCAGGCGGACGGCCACGAGCGCGTTGTCCGCGAAGATCAGCTCATCCGATCCTGAGTAACATAGCCCATGACCAGCATCGTCTTGAAAGCCACCGCTGCGCCGGAACGCACCGATCGGCCACCGCCGCGGTCGGCCGGACCGCTGTTCCGCGGTAATGGTGACATCGACTATCTTTGCGGCAGCTGCGGCTTTGTCATCGCCGCCGCGATGGGACCGAGGCAGCACGTCCCGTTCGACAGCACCGTCTGCCCGGCGTGCAGCGCCACCAACGAGTTTCCCGCCGACCTGAGAGTCTGATCGCGAGAGCTGCCGCGGCGATCGCAGTTGCTCGTCCCCTCCCGGGATCAACGGGGAGGGAGCGGCAGTTCTCGTAAAGGCCCTCCCCTTCAGGATTTGCGTGACGGCGGCCCTTCCGGGGCGCCGCCGATGGCTGGTACAAATCCCCGCCCAAACGGCTTGCGAGGCTGGATGGCCGACCGCGAAACGCTGCCTTACGGCGCCTGGCGCTCCCCGATCACTTCCGAACTGATCGTCGGCGAGGCGATCGGGCTCGGTGAGGTGGTCGTCGACGGCGCCGACGTCTACTGGATCGAAGGCCGCCCGAGCGAGGGCGGCCGCGCCGTGCTGGTGCGCCGCGGACCGGCAGGCAGCGTCGAGGACATCACGCCGCCGCCGTTCAGCGCCCGCTCGCGGGTCCATGAATACGGCGGCGGCGCCGCCACCGTACACGGCGGCATGATCTTCTTCACCAACTACGCCGATCAGCGGCTCTACCGCCAGGTCGGCGGCCAGACCCCGGAGCCGCTGACGCCGGAGGGCACCGGCTGCCGCTACGCCGATGGCCTGTTCGACGCAGCGAGGCAGCGCTGGATCGGCATCCGCGAAGACCACGCCGAGGGCCGGGTCGACAACACCCTCGTCGCGGTCGGGCTCGATGCGCCGAACCACGGGACGGTTCTGGCGCAGGGCCACGATTTCTACGCCTCGCCGGTTTTGTCGCCGGACACCAGGCGGCTCGCCTGGCTGACTTGGGACCATCCCGACATGCCGTGGGTCGGCACCCAGCTGTGGCTCGCCGAGATCGCCGCCGACGGCAGCCTCGCCGAGACGCGGCTGGTGGCCGGCAGCGGCGGCGAGTCGATCTTCCAGCCGCAATGGTCGCCGGACGGCGTGCTCCATTTCGCGTCGGATCGCACCGGCTGGTGGAACCTCTATCGGCTCGAGCCAGGTGGCACGGTCCGACCGCTGTGTCCGCGGCAGGCTGAGTTCGGCGCGCCGCAATGGGTGTTCGGCCAGTCCACCTACGCCTTTCTGTCGGCCGAGCGGCTGGTCTGCGCCTATCGCGAGGAGGGAAGCGACCGGCTGGCGCGGCTCGACGTCGCCGCCGGCCAGCTGACGCCGATCGCGACGCCGTTCACCGATTTCGGCCAGATCCGGGTCGCCGGCGGCGCTGTCGTCTGCCGCGCCGGCTCCCCATCCGACCCGCCGGCGATCATCGCGGTCGAACCCGACGGCGGGGCTGTCGAGACGCTGCGCCGCGCCTCCCCCGCCGCCGAGACGCTTCGCCCCTATTTCTCGGCGCCGACGCACCTCGTCTTCGCAACCGCGAACGGACTGTCGGCACACGCCAATTTCTACCCCCCGGCCAACCCCGATTGCGACGCCCCCGGTGGCGAAATTCCGCCGCTCGTCGTCAAATGCCATGGCGGGCCGACCGCGGCGGCATCCTCAGTGCTGAGCCTCGGCATCCAGTATTGGACGAGCCGCGGCATCGCCGTGCTCGATGTCGATTACGGCGGCAGCACTGGCTACGGCCGCGCCTATCGCGAGCGCCTGCGGGGCCAGTGGGGAGTCGTCGACGTCGAGGATTGCGTCAATGCGGTGCGCCACGTCGTCGGCGAGGGGCTGGCCGATGGCGGGCGCGCCGTCATCACCGGCGGCAGCGCCGGCGGCTATACCGTGCTGGCAGCATTGGCGCGGCACGATCGTTTCGGCGACGTGTTCAAGGGCGGCGCCAGCTATTACGGCGTCAGCGACATCGCGGCGCTGGCGCGTGACACGCATAAATTCGAATCGCGCTATCTCGACTGGCTGATCGGCCCCTACCCGGAGCGCGCCGACCTCTATCGCGATCGCTCGCCGCTCAGCCATGCCGACCGCCTGTCGTGCCCGGTCATTTTCTTTCAGGGCGCCGACGACCGCGTCGTCCCGCCAAACCAGACGGAGATGATGGTCGAGGCATTGCGTCGGCGCGCCATCCCGGTCGGCTATCTCTTGTTCGCCGGCGAGGCGCACGGCTTCCGCAAGGCCGACAACATCAAGCGCGCGCTCGACGCCGAACTCTATTTCTACGCCAGCCTGATCTTCCGCACCCGCCTCAGCTTTTGACCTGTAGTCGCCGGGAATATATTGGTTCATTTTCGTGCCCGTCGCTGCCGGCGACGGCAGCAAGCCCGAAATCCAGCAATGGAGCGATGCCATGAAATTCGGATTGTTCGGCGGCGCGCGGGCGCGCGGCGGCCCGGCCGGCGATAGCGACGGCTACCACGATTTCATTCGCTACATCGTTGCCGCCGAGGAACTCGGGTTTTCCAGCGTATTCCTGGTCGAGCACCATTTCACCGGGTTCGGGC
>JBLMXS010000343.1:0-4486 GCA_050257895.1 Thiohalocapsa sp. | reverse complement strand
CGTGTCGCGCGGCGATTTCCGCGGCAGCGAGCAGGACCGCCTCGACGAGGAAACCGGGCTCTGGGAGCGCATCGCCTGAACGGCTGAGCCGGCGTCAGCAGCTCAGCCTCGGGTATTCCGGTGCTTACCAGACGGGGTGCTCCTCCCCTGCAAACAGGGTGCTCCTCCCCTTGGGGGCATTGCAGCAGCGGGCGTGCCCGCTCCGTCGCGATGCGCGCGCGACCTCCCCCGCGATGCGGGGGAGGAACACCTCCGCCGGCTCAGCTGGGCGGATGCCAGTCGACCCGGACGAAATACCCGTCCTCGTCGAAATGCATATCGAAACGGCCGTGGAAAGCGCGCTCGAGCGCCTCGCCGAGGCGCCGCGGCAGGTGAATGTCGGTCGTCGTGACGCTGAGCCCGTCGTCGCTCTCCTCGATTGCGATGATGCGGTTGAGCGCGTGCTCCTTGTTCTCGGCCGCCGCCTCGTGACGCATCAGCGCGGTCATCTCGGATTTGTGCCGCCGCGCTGCCTCGCCGTGTGCGGTCACGATTCCGGCCGGCATCCGGTCGGCGATGCGCCGGCAGGCGGGGCAGGTGTGCTGATGCGAGTCCTCCGGGTGCTGGCCCCACTGCCACCGCCCGCCGTGATAGACGGCGCCGCATTCTGGGCAGACTGCCGGTTCCTTCGGCTTGTGCCGCAGCTGGTAGGGATCGCTGACCGGGTTGCGCTGCGCCCGCCCGGCAATGCGGCGGTCTTGTCGCAGGTGCTGTGTCGATTGCTGCATCTCTGTCCCAATCGCTCTGTTCGGTGCGCTTACCTTATGAACAGCCGCGACGGCCGCCTTGATCTGTCGCAATGAAGCAATTGCGGCCGCCTTCGCCGGTTGCGGCCCCCGATCGACGACCGCGGCGAATGCCTATCGCAGCAATGCAGCGAGCGCGGCCTCGATATCGGCCGAGGTCAGCTCCCACGAATTGTCGAGCTCGGCGACAACGGCGCGCATGAAGGGCTCGTACAGCGCCAGGGCGCGTGCATCGTCGCCGAGATGGTCGGCCAGGAGCGCGAGTGCCAACTGCGCCGGGCCGGCGCCCTCGTAGGTCCATTCGAACCCCGTCGGCGACAGGCGGCGCAGATCATAGCGCGGGTCGAGCCTGGTGCCATCGACCGTGACGACCGCGCCGTCGAGGCTGCGGCCGCCGCGATAAATCTTCATCGCCAAAGCCTCATCATCCTAAAGAACTATAGCAGAATGGGGCCCGGCTGGCCGATATAGCCGACATGGCGCACGATTCATCATCGCTGAAGGTCATCGTCGCGGCGCTCGCCGGCAACGTCGCGATCGCGATCTGTAAGTTTGCCGCGGCCTTCTTTACCGGCAGCGGCGCGATGTTCAGCGAAGCGATCCACTCGACCGTCGATTGCGGCAACGAGGTGCTGCTCTATGTCGGCCTGAAGCGGGCGCAGCGGCCGCCCGATGTGCTGCACCCGTTCGGCTACGGCCTGCAGCTCTATTTCTGGGTGTTCGTCGTCGCCGTGCTGATCTTCGGATTCGGCGCGGTGTTCTCGGGGATCGAGGGATACCACAAGATCCTCCAGCCGGAGCCGATAAAGAACGTCATCATCAACTACGTGGTGCTCGGCTTGGCGATCTGCTTCGAGACGGTGTCGTGGTTTGTCGCGTTCCGCGAGTTCCAGGCGCAGAAGCAGACCACGGGCTGGTTCGCGGCGGTGCGCCGCAGCAAGGACCCGACCGTGTTCGCCGTGCTGTTCGAGGATACCGCGGCGCTGATCGGCCTGGTCATCGCGCTGGCCGGCATCGCCGCGGCGCATCTCCTCGACCTGGCGATCGCCGACGGCGTCGCCTCGCTCGGCATCGCGGTGGTGCTGGCGGCAACCGCGATCTTTCTCGGCCATGAGAGCATGAGTCTGCTGACCGGCGAGGCGGCCCACCCGGAGGTGCGCGAGGGGATCGAGCGGATTGCCGCCGGAACGCCCGGTGTGGTCCGGATCAACGAGGTGCTGACGATGCATTTCGGGCCGCAGGAAGTGCTGGCGGCGCTGAGCCTCGATTTCGACGACAACATCTCCGCCGCCGACATCGAGGCGGCGGTGGCCGATATCGAGCGCGCGGTCAAACAGGAATTCGGCGACGTCTCGCGCGTGTTCGTCGAAGCGAAGGCCTTCGAAGTGCACCGCAGCGGCCGCTGACCAGCTTTGCCCTGGCTGCGGCCGGTGCGATAGTCGGCCGGTCGCGGAGCCCTTCGAAGACCAGGCGGCAACACCCGGCGATGGAGCGGCGCATGGAACTCAACGCGGATTTCTCCCGGCCGGTGGTCGTGCATGCGGCGCGGCTGGCGTGGACGCCGTCTCCGGTTGCCGGCGTCGAACGCCGCATGCTCGACCGGGTCGGCGACGAAGTGGCGCGCGCCACCTCGATCGTCCGCTACGCGCCTGGCAGCCGTTTCTCCGCCCATACGCACGGCGGCGGCGAAGAATTCCTGGTGCTCGACGGCGTCTTCGCCGACGAGCACGGGCTCTACCCGGCCGGCTTCTACGTCCGCAACCCGCCCACCTCGCGCCACACTCCGGCTTCGGGCCCGGGCTGCACGTTGTTCGTCAAGCTGTGGCAATTCGACCCCGACGACTGCACCGAAATGCGCCTCGACACCGCCGCGATGCGGTATGCCGCGGCCGCGGGAAGGCCCGGCGTCGAGACGATGCCGCTGTATTCCGACCGGCGAGAGGCGGTGCGGCTGGAGCGCTGGAGGCCGGGCGCGGCGGTGGCGTTCGAGACGCCCGGCGGCGCCGAGCTGCTGGTGCTCGACGGCGGCTGCACGATCGGCGGCGAGGCCTGCGAGACGCAATCCTGGGTGCGGCTGCCGTGCGATGCCGCGTTGGACGCGATCGCCGACCCCGCCGGCGCCACGCTGTGGATCAAGACCGGCCACCTCCGGCAGCCCCCGGTCGTACCGCATTGCGCGTAGCGGCCCCCACCCCAGCCCTTCCCCGCTTGCGGGGAGGGAGCACAATCGCGACGCCGCAACTTTATTTCCCTCCCCCGCAAGCGGGGAGGGGTTAGGGTGGGGTGCTTGCGGTAAAGGCGGGCTACGGCTCGTCCTGCGCCGCGAGATCGCGCAGCGCCGCCTCGTCGCCGCCGTAGCGCAGCCACTCGCCGACCGGCCCGAGGCCCAGCCGCTCGTAGAAATGCCGGGCGGGGTTCCAGTCGAGCACCTGGAAATCTATGCGGCCCCAGCCGCGCGCCACGGCGATCGCCGCAAGACGCGCCATCAGCCGTCGCCCGACGCCGCACCCACGCGCGCTTTCGCTGACGAAAAGGTCTTCCAGATAAAGGCCGGGACGCCCGAGCCAAGTCAAAAACCGCGTGTGATACAGCGCCACGCCGGCCGGTTCGCCGTCGAGAAAGGCAAGGATCGCGTCGAATTGCGGCTCGGCACCGAAACCGTGACGCAAGAGGTCGGCTTCGCTGGCGACGACAGCATCGGGCGCCCGCTCGAAGGCCGCGAGCTCATGGATCAGCCGCAGCAGGAGGCCGACGTCTGCCGCGGTCGCCGCCCGGATGGTGATCGAGCCGCTCGCGTTGAGGGTTTGCTGGTGCGGAGGCTCCGGCATCACCCGACCCACTCGCTAAAAAAACCGTGGGAAACTTTAGCTGTCAGAGCGGCGCAGGAACAACGGAGGCGTCCCAAACGGGCCAAAAGAGAAAGCGCGTCCTCGCGGGGACGCGCTTTCGTCGCTGGATCCCGGCTGGCGCCAGGGTCACGCCGCCTCTGGCGGCGTCAGTTCATCAGGCCGTAGAACTTTCCGGCGTTCTCGCAGACCATCTTGTGGACGATTTCCTGCGGCAGGTGAGCGAACTGCTCGTCGATGTACTTCTTCGACTCCGGCCACACCCCGTCCGGATGCGGGAAGTCCGAGCCCCACATCAGCGTCTCGACGCCCATGTCCTCGATCAGCTTGGTGCCGACGCGGTCGTACTGGAACGTCGCCCTACACTGATTGCGCCAGTATTCGCTCGGCATCTTCTTCAGCTTCAGATCCTGGTACTGGTCCTTGTACTCGAAATCCATGCGGTCGATGACGTAGGGGATCCAGCCGATGCCGCTCTCGCCGAACACGACGCGGATGTTCGGAAAGCGCTCGAACACCGCCGCCCCCATCAGGTCGGTGAGGATCGTCGCCAGCGTCATCTGGAAGCGGCACAGCCCGCTATAGGTCATGCGGCGGGCGATCGTCGGCTCCAATGACTTGCGCAGTTCGGGATCGGTTGCCGGGAAGGTGTGGAAATGCAGCGGCAGCTGCGTTTCGTTGACCGCCTCCCAGAGGGGATCCCACATTGGGTGCCACATCGGCGTCATGTGCCATGAGCAGCTGAGCTCGACGCCCTTCATCCCCTTCTTGGCGACCCGCCGAACTTCGCGCGCCGCACCCGGGATATTGCTGTACGGCAGGCAGGCCAGCCCGATCATGCGGTCGGGGTAGTGG
>JBLMXS010000342.1:0-5234 GCA_050257895.1 Thiohalocapsa sp. | reverse complement strand
ATAATGAGTCTGTGGCCTAGGCGTCGGTCTCGGCCATACAACAGACGGTGCGCCACTCGGCCTCGCTGACCGGGCAGACCGACAGCCGCGACTGGCGCAGCAGCGAAAAATTCGCCAGCTCCGGCACACCCTTCATGGCCGCCAGGCTGACCGGCTTTTCGACCGGCTTCACCGGCCTGACGTCGACCATGCCGAACTTGCCGCTGGCGTCCCCCGGGTCGGGGTAGAAGGGGCGGATGATCTCGACGATGCCGACCACCTCCTTGCCTTCGTTCGAATGGTAGAAGAAGGCGCGGTCGCCCTCCCGCATCGCCCGCAAATTGTTCGCCGCCTGGAAATTCCTGACGCCGTCCCAATGGGTGCGGCCGTCCTTCACCATCTGCTGCCACGAATATTTCGCCGGCTCGGATTTGAGGAGCCAGTACGCCATGTTCCTCCCCCCGCACCCGTAGGATGGGCTGAGCGCAGCGAAGCCCATCCTACCGACGGGCGAAGGCGATGGGCTTCGCTGCGCTCAGCCCATCCTACAATTTCGCCGTCAGCCGGTCAGGGGATAATCGGCCTGGTCCTCGTAGACCGAGCCGGCCTTGGTCGGGAAGCTGGCGATCAGGCTGAACCGCTCAACCGGCAGCGGGCCGGCGCGGAACTGCGCGTGCGTGGCGAGAAACTGCCCGAGCTCATTGAGCACCGGGTTGCGCAGCCGCGCCAAGGTGACATGCGGCGCAAAGCGACGGCCTTCCGGCTCGAGCCCGACGCGCACCAGTGCCTGCTCGATCTTGTCGCGCAAGCCGACGAGTTCGGGGCTCTTTTCCACCCCGACCCATAGCGCGTGCGGGCGGTTACCGCCGAACACGCCGGTGCCCGCGAGATGCAGCGTGAACCGCCGCGCCTTGAGCCGCGCCAAGGCTTCGTCGACATCGGCCGCCCTCCCCTCGTCGATCTCGCCGATGAACCGCAATGTCAGGTGCAGATTGCCGGGATCGACCCATTTGGCGCCGCCGACGCCGCTGCATAACAGCGACAGCCGCAATTTCAGCTCCGGCGGAAACTCGATCCCGACAAAGAGCCGCAGCATGTCACTCCCCCAATGTCATTGCGAGGAGCCGCAGGCGACGAAGCAATCCCTGCGACGAGATTCCTAGGCAGCGCTCGCAATGACGACTTCCTCACGTGAACAGCGTCAGGACGCCGGTGTGGCCGTAGAGGCGGTCGCGCGAGATCTCGCCATTGGCGAAGAAGCCGATCAGCGGAAACTCGCCGAGCGTGTCGCGGATGAGGCCGGTCTCGACGCCCGTTTCGCCGAACAGCGCGGCGCCGCGCGCGATGCAGCTGACGTAGATCCCGCCCTTGGGCGGCCCCGGGAGCCTTCCCTTGAGCTGCGTCAGCATGCGCGCCAGATCGGCGCGAGCGCTGTCGGGGTCACGCCGGCAGAACAGGATCGGGTCGCCAGGCGCCACCTCGGCGCCGAGCACGATCCAGCCCTGCCGCGGATCGATCGCCATCAGGTTGCGGACCAGATAGTCGCCGGTGTCGGAGCCGGTTACCGGCAGCCCGGCAAAGATCAGCCCGCCGAGCCGGCGCATGTCGCGCGCCAAGGCCGGGCCGATATCCTCGGTGAAGACCGACAGCGCCGGCCGCCCGTCGATCACCATGACGACGTTGTCCTTCGCCTCGTCGATGCGGTGCACCGGGCCGATCGGCATGCAGCCCTGGCTGAGCCCGGTTGCCACCGCCACCTGCGGCGCCAGGAGCAGCCCCGAGATGCCGGCCTTGCCGAGAGCCTGCGGCACCAGCTGCGGCTCCGCCGTGTCGCCGGCGACGAGCGGCATCGCGCAGCGGTGCGACAACAACCCGCCGACCAGGAAGGCGCCGGTGGCGGCGGCGAGGTCGGTCGTGGCGCGCAGCAAGTTCTCGCAGCGCGGGTCGCCATGCACCAAGGCCAGCGTCGGCGACGCGGCCTCGATCCATTGCGCATGCCGGCGCGGCAAATCGCGGGCGGGGTCGTCGGTCGCGGCGAACAGCCGGAAGCCGTCCGCCGGCAGCGATGCGGTCAGGACCGCCGCCGCGGGCAATTCGTGCGCCTCGTGCCCCGGGGCGCAGATTCCCAGCCCGACCCCGCCGACCCACAGGGGGGTGCCGGTGCCGGCGGTTAGGTCGCGCAGGATCTCGGCCACCGCCGGCGCTGTCGGCTCGGTGACGTAGAGGATGCCGAGATTGGCCTGTTGCCCCGCCGGCAGCTGCATCAGAAGCCGCTCGGCCAGGATGCGCGGATCGCCCTCGGCGAAGGCGGCGGCGAAGGCGGGGGCGACGGCGCTCATGAGGCGCCTCCGATCAGGCGCACGACATACGGCATGATGTGCTCGACAATGACGGCGACGCCGCGCTTGTTGGGATGCAAGCCGTCGGCCTGGTTGAGCTTCGGATCCATCGCCACACCCTCCAGAAAGAACGGATAAAGCGTCACGCCGTGGGCCTGCGCAAGCTCGGGATAGATCCGCTCGAACTCGCGCTGATAGTCCTGGCCCCAATTCGCCAGCGGGCGCATCCCGGTGAGCAGCAGCTTGGCGCCGCTCGCCTGGATCTTGGTGATCATCGCGTCGAGATTGGCGCGGACCAACTTCGGGTCGATGCCGCGCAGCCCATCATTGGCGCCGAGCTCCAGGATCACCAGGCCGGGCTTGCCGGCAAGCGACCAATCGAGCCGCGCCAGGCCGCCGGCGGTGGTGTCGCCGGAAACGCTGGCATTCACCAACCGAGCGTCGATGCCCTCGGCCTTGAGCCGCGCCTCGAGCTGGGCCGGGAAGGCGTCGCCCGCCGGCAAGCCGAATCCGGCCGTCAGGCTATCGCCGAACGCGAGGATCTGGATCCCGCGCGCCGGCGCCGGCGTCGCCGCAGCAATCCCGGCCAGCAGCACCGCCAGACACAATCCCAGCCGCATGGCGCGTACACTGCGGAGGCGCGCCCGCTTTCGCAAAGAGAATTATTGAGACCCGCGGTCCCATAATCGGGCGCGTTGCAAACGGCGGGGACGGCGCCATATCGTCAGCCTTTGCTGCTATGCCCGAGCCATGCCGCCTTCCTCGCCGCTGGTCCTCTTCGACGATGTCGGCCTGACGCTGGCGAGCGCGGCCGGGCCGGTCGAGATCCTGCGCGGCATTTCGCTGTCGATCGAGGCGGGCGAGACGGTGGCGCTCTTGGGGCCGTCGGGCTCGGGCAAGTCGAGCCTGCTGATGGTGCTGGCCGGCCTGGAACGGCCGAGCCGCGGCCGCGTCGTGCTGGGCGGCCAGGCGCTCGGCGAGCTTGACGAGGACGCGCTGGCGCGGCTGCGGCGGCGTCATCTCGGCATCGTCTTCCAATCGTTCCACCTGTTGCCGACGATGACGGCCTTGGAGAATGTCGCGATCCCGCTCGAACTGGCCGGCCTCGCCGAGGCCCCGGCGCTGGCGGCGGCGGCGGCGCTGGCGCGGGTCGGGCTGGCGCATCGCCTCTCCCACTACCCAACGCAACTGTCGGGCGGCGAGCAGCAGCGCGTCGCGATCGCCCGCGCCTTCGCCGCCGCGCCGGCGCTCTTGTTGGCCGACGAGCCGACCGGCAACCTCGACGGCGCCACCGGCCGCGCCGTCATCGATTGCCTGTTCGAAGAGCAGGCGCGGCTCGGTTCGGCCCTGCTGCTGATCACCCACGACGCCGATCTCGCCGCCCGCTGCCGGCGCCGGCTGCAGCTGCGCGATGGCAAGCTGCTCGTCGAGCCGGAGGCAAGCCGGCAGCTGCGGGCGCTGTGACCGCGCCGTCGATCCCGGACCGCCGACCGCCGGCCGGCCTGCCGGCAGGACGAAGGCGGTCAGTTGATTGGCACTACCCCTTTGTCCTTGCCGGCCGCGAGTTGCGCGGCGGCGTCGCCGGCTTCCGGGTGTTTCTCGCTTGCCTGGTGCTGGGGGTGACGGCGCTGGCAGCGATCGGTTCGCTGCGGGCGTCGGTCGAGGCCGGGATAAGCGGCGAGGCGCGGCTGCTGCTCGGCGGCGACGTCAGCGCCCGCCTGGCCTCCCGCGCGGCGAACGCTCGGGAGCGGCGGTTTCTGGCCAATTCCGGGACCCTGTCCGAAACCGTGCGGCTGCGCGCGATGGCGCGCTCGATCTACGGCGGTCGCCACAGCCTGATCGAGTTGCAGGCGGTCGATGACGCGTATCCGCTCTACGGCGCGGTCGCGCTGCGGCCGGCGCAGCCGCTCGCCGCCGCCCTGCAGATGCGTGACGGCCGGTTCGGTGCCGTCGTCGAGGCGGCGCTCGCCGCCCGCCTCGCGCTCAAGCCGGGCGATGAGTTCCGCATCGGCGAAGCGCTGCTGCGCCTCACTGGCACGATCGAGCGCCTGCCCGATGCCGCGGTCGGGTTTCTCGCCTTCGGCCCGCGCGTCCTGATCTCGTCACAGGCGCTGGCTGCCACCGGGCTGATTCGGCCGGGGGCGCTCGTCAGCCACGATTACCGTCTGCGCCTGCCGGCTGGCAGCGATCCCGCGGTGTGGATTGCCGAGGCGCGGCAAGCCTTTCCCGAGGCCGGCTGGCAATTGCGCAGCGGCGCCGACGCCTCGCCCTTCCTGCAGCGCCTCGTCGAGCGCGTCGGCTTCTTTCTCGGCCTTGTCGGGGTGGCGACCCTGCTGGTCGGCGGGGTTGGGATCGGCAACGCGGTCGCGCTCTATATCGCAGGCAGGACGGCGGCGATCGCGACATTGAAGTGCCTGGGCGCCGCCAACCGGCTCGTCTTCAGCGTCTATCTGCTGCAGATCCTGGCGCTTGCGAGCCTTGGCATCGCCGCCGGCCTTGTGCTCGGCGCGGCGCTGCCGGTGCTCGCGGCGCCGCTGGTCGACACCCTGCTGCCGGTCCGCCTGCGGGCCGGAATCTACCCGCTGCCGCTGCTCATCGCCGCGCTGTGCGGCCTCCTGGTGATTCTAATGTTCGCGCTGGGACCCCTGGCGGCGATCGGCAAGGTGTCGCCGATGGCGCTATTCCGCGATCGGGTGATGCCGGCGCGGCGGCCGGTCCTGGGTCTGGCCGGCGCCGCCTCCGGCCTTGCGGCGGCGGCGCTGGCGGCCGTCGTCGTGCTGGCGGCGCCCGATCGCGGCATGGCGCTGTGGTATGTCGCCGGCATTGCCGCCGTGTTCGTGGTGTTCCGACTTCTGGCGGCGCTGATCGTGACCGCGATGCGCCGCCTGCCGCACCCGCGGCGGCCGCATCTGCGGC
>JBLMXS010000341.1:0-13324 GCA_050257895.1 Thiohalocapsa sp. | reverse complement strand
GATTTCGGCATTCACCGGCACCAGGTAGTCCGCCAGGTTCGAGATGCGCTAGTCCTCAAAAGCAGAGCACCGGGCAAATTGAAACCCGTCGTTCCAGAAGGTGGAACGATGGAAAGGCAGTTTGCGACATCTGGCTGGAAACGCTGATCTCATGGCCGCGCTTGATGCGGCGGAGGGTGATTCTCGGCGTGCACCCTAACCGGTCTGATACCAGCGCTGCGTCCGTAGCACGATCCAAACCACCGAGAGCATCACTGGCACTTCGACCAGCACGCCGACAACCGTCGCAAGCGCCGCGCCGGATTGGAACCCGAAGAGGGCGATTGCCGCGGCGACGGCAAGCTCGAAGAAATTAGATGCACCGATCAGCGCTGACGGGCAGGCGACGTTGTGCGGGACGCCTAGGGCGCGGTTGAGCCAATAGGCGATCCCCGCATTCATGTAGACCTGGACGATGATCGGGATGGCCAGCAGCAGGATCACGACGGGTTGCCGCACGATCTGCTCGCCTTGGAAGCCGAACAGCAGAATGAGCGTCGCGAGCAGCGCGATCAACGACACCGGCTGAAGACGGCGCAGGGTCGCCAGGAGCGCCCGGTCGCCGCCGGTCGACAGCAGCGCACGGCGCCAGAGCTGAGCGGCGATCACCGGGACCACGATGTAGAGGACGACCGACAGGAACAGCGTCGTCCACGGCACGGCGATCGACGACAGCCCCAGCAGCAGCCCCACGATGGGCGCGAACGCGAACACCATGATCGTGTCGTTGAGGGCGACCTGGGACAGCGTGAAATTCGGGTCGCCGTCGGTGAGGTTCGACCACACGAACACCATTGCCGTGCACGGGGCGGCGGCGAGGATGATGAGGCCGGCGATGTAGCTGTCGATCTGACTTGCCGGGAGCCAGGGGCGGAACAGCCAGCCGACGAAAACCCAGCCGAGCAGCGCCATGCTGAACGGCTTGACTAGCCAGTTGATGCCGACCGTGACGGCGATGCCGCGCCATTGCTCGGCGACCCGGTGTAATGCCCCGAAATCCACCTTGAGCAGCATCGGGACGATCATCAGCCAGATCAGGATCGCGACCGGGATGTTGACCTCGGCCATCGTCATACGCCCAAGCGCCCGAAACGGCGCGGGGACCAACTGGCCGAGCACGATGCCGGCGATGATGCAGAGCGCGACCCATATCGTCAGGTAGCGCTCGACGGTGCCCAGAGCAGGAGGCGCGCGGCGCGACGCGGTATCGGCAGCAGAACTCACGGTTCCTCCTAGATTGCTTGCGGGCTGCGGATGCGACTATTCAGCCTCAGGGACAGCCGGGAGTCGTTGCTCGACTGCGCCGGGCAACGCAAAGACCAGCAGAGCCAGAGGCGGCGCGAATAGGGGCCGGTACCATCACTTCGGTAAACCCGGATATATAGAAATATTAGGTCGCCGCCATGACGCTCTTATGACGCTGGCGGCGGGAGCGCTCTCGGTCGGCAGCGCTTAGGGTTTTCGTGCCTTGATGATCGCTGAAACGACGAAGTCTTCGATCCCGCGTCCCGGCGCCCAGGTCGCGATCAGATCGCGGCTTTCGGGCTTCGGCGCGACCTGGACCTCGACGAAACCGGCCTCGCCGAGCCAGGCTGACAGTTGATCGACCGGAGCCGCGCCCGCGACGCAGCCGCACAACAGGCCGGCATCCTCCTTCAGCTCGGCAGATAGCGGGGCGATGTTGACGACATCGGATATCGCCACGCGCCCTCCAGGCTTCAGCACGCGGTACGCCTCCCGGAATACCTGGGCTTTGTCGGGCACGAGGTTGATGACGCAGTTCGAGATCACGACATCGGCAGTATTGTCGGCGATCGGCAAATGTTCGAGTTCGCCAAGCCGGAACTCGACATTCTGCGCTCCGAGCGTGACGGCGTTCTGACGTGACTTTTTGAGCATTTCGTGGGTCATATCGACCCCGATCACCCGACCGGCCGAGCCGACCTGCTGAGCGGCGAGGAAGCAGTCCAACCCCGCACCGCTGCCAAGATCGACGACGGTCTCACCCGGCTTCATCGCCGCGATGGCCTGCGGGTTGCCGCAGCCCAGGCCGAGATTGGCTCCCTCGGGAATCGCTGCTAGCTCTGCGTCCGAATAGCCCATCTGACGCGCCTTGGCCTCGGAGACTGTCGGGCCACAGCAAGCCGCGGCGGCAGGGGCACAACAGCCCTCCGACGATTGCGCGGCGGCGATCTCGCCATAGCGAGCGCGCACCATTTCCTTGATCTGAAGCTCGTCCATTATCGTCTCCTACGGGGTTAGGCGGCGTTGCTGTCGGGCGTCCTCTCGCCATCGCAGTTGGGTCCGCACCGCACGGCGCTATGGGCGCAGCAGTTCTCGGTGAGGTAGGCCAGCAACTGGTTCATCGCACGGTATTCGGCGGAATAGATGATCTGACGGCCGAACCGGCGCTGCGTGATGAGGCTGGCGTGCACCAGCTGCGCGAGGTGAAAGGACAACGAGGACGGCTGAACCCCGAGCCGTTCGGCGATGACGCCGGCCGCCAACCCCTCGGGGCCGACCGTCACGAGCAGTCGAAACAGTTCGAGCCGGGTTTCCTGCGCGAGCGCGCCGAGCGCCGCTATCGCTCGCGTCTGATCCATAGGTGAGCCATATTCGATATTTGAACGACCATCGAATAATCCGCATATCCGTGCCTGTCAACAGGACTGAAGAGCGGCGGAAGTGCTGCAAATGGAGCCGCTTGGCTGCAAAGTCGCCGTAATCACGACGCGTACTCTCCCCGTCACCTCGGCCAGACCGGCTCTGAGGCGACGCGAGTCAAAATCAAGAGGGGCGCGAAGCTTGATCGGCAAGAACCGACCGGCGCGATAGACGCAGCTGACCGGGAAAGGCTGCCGGCCTCGGCCACCGCCATCACGATCGACATCGCTTCCAACCGGTCCACCGCCAGGGCCTCCGCTCGGTGTGCGCAGGCTGCAATCCGGTGATGCAAACGGGCTCGATCGGCGGGGGATGCGCACTGCCGTCGGCCTGTCCCGGCCATGTGGATCGGCTAGGGGCGATAGGCTACTCTTGCCTCAGTGCCGGTCAACGAGGGGTGAGGAGAGCTGCGATGACCATCCGGGTCCTTGAAATTCACCATCACGCGGTCCGCATCGATGCGGACCAGCCCCGGCTTGACGCCGTGAAGAATTTCTATGAGGGGGTGCTCGGCCTCGATGCCGATCCCGGTCGTCCGACGATCCCAGGGGTGCCCGGATTTTGGATCAATACCGGCGGCAGCGGGCAGATCCATCTCATCGCCGGCGCCCAGCCCCCCCCGCTCGCCAAGGGGCCGGGCCAGGATCCGACCATTCCACATGTCGCGCTCGCGGTCGCCGATATTCAAGCGACGAAGGCCGAGCTTGAGCGGCTCGGCGTCGCGTACTGGTCGATGACCGGCATCAACGGGCCCGAGGCTGAGCAGGTCTTTGTCAACGATCCCTGCGGCAACATGATCGAGCTGCATCAGATCGACCAGTGCCGCTGCCGCGCCGCCAACCGCCCCGCCTAAGACTCCCTGCGGAAAGAGACTGCCGACCGGCCTCAGGCCGGGGCCGTCGTCGGCCACCACTTCCGCCGCGGCGACACGCGAGAACGGGCGCCGTCAGTGCATCGGCTGGGCAACGTGGCTGACGATAAAGCGGATTTCCTCGACGGCGCGGCGCATCGCCTGGCCGATCAGATCCATCTTGTCGAGCTGCTCGACGCGCGCCGCGACGCGGTGCGTCTCCTCCGCATTGAGTACGAGGCCGAGCAGGCCGCAGGCGTCGATCAGGCACGTCAGCGCGATGTCGCGCGACTCCGGGATCTCGTCGCCGAGCAGCAATTCGCGCAGTCGCGCCTTGACTTCGCGCTGCTCGCTGTCGTCGACGACGGGGTAGCGGCGGGTGTGGAACACCCACAGGAAACGGCCGTCCACCTCGCGCAGCACGCCTTTCTCGATCAGGCGCCTCAGCGCCTTTTCCTGGTAGAGGTCGGCCTTGCCGCTGATCAGGTCGATCGCCCCGGCGATGTTGCGGGTGCCCGGCGCCGCCGCCAGATGCGCCAGCGCATCGTCGAGGATCTCGTCGCCGGTCGGCCTCGCATCGACGACGATCAGCCGCTCCAAGTCGCTGTCGACGCGATTGCGCAGCGCCAGCTCCATCAGCGCCGCGCCGGCGAGAACAATCCCCGAGGCCGACGACGGCAGGTCGACGAACCGGCCGTGCGTGTCATCCAGCCGCAGCAGCACGATCTCTTCCACAAAGCTCAGCATCGGCCGGGCCCTCAATGTACGGCTGCAACGGCCGCTTCGATATCCGGCTGGATTGCGAAAATCCGGTCGAAGCCGCTGATTGCGAACACCTCGCGGACGTTGTGCACCAACCCAAACAGGACAACCTTGCCCTTGGCCTGTTGCACCTTTCTTGCCACCACCAGCAGAACCCGCAGTCCGGCGCTGCTGATGTAGTCGAGCTTCGACATGTCGATTGCGAGATGGAGCGGGCCGCTCGCCAGCACTCGCATAAAGCTTTCTTCGGCGGGTTGGGCAGTGCTGCTGTCGAGGCGGCCCGAGAGCTTCACGACCACGACGTCGCCGGCCTGCTCCTGGGCAAATTCCATCGCGCCCTCGCGCTGCGGTTGCAGCTGCGTCGTTAGCATGGGGCCCGGCGCAGTGGCAATAGACCGCGCGCCGGCCCCATTTGGCCGGCGGCAGCATGAAACTCGATTCGTCGCCCTCGCACGCCGGTTATGATATCGAACTTGGCTTGTTATCGACAGCGCGGTAAGAGGCGGGATGGCCTCGCATACGCTTGGCGTCGCATCGCAGGTTTCCGAGATCCCGCGTCTCATCGACTGGGTCGAGGCCTGTTGCGGCGGCGACGGCGTCGCCGCCGAAATTGGCTTCCGCATCGCGCTGGCGATCGAAGAGGCGGTCACCAATGTGATCACCCACGCGTTTGTCGGGATCGCGCCGCCGCACCTCATTACCGTGCGCCTCGACATCACCCCGCAATTGCTGGTGGCCGAGATCGCCGACAACGGTCGGCCATTCGATCCGACGACGGTGCCCGGACCCGATTTGACATTGCCGCTCGACCAGCGGCCCACGGGAGGCCTCGGCATCCACCTGATGCGCAACATGGTCGACCGCGTGGAGTATCGCCGCAGCGACGGCAAGAACCTGCTGCGGTTCGAGAAACAACGGGGCTAGTGTCCTCATTCTGAAGTTCCCTCGAGGACCCCAGTAGCGCTGTCATTGCGAGCGAAGCGAAGCAATCTCGCGGTTGTCGGCACTCCGCGGCCATCGAGATTGCTTCGTCGTTTTCGGACTTCTCGCAATGACGCTCTTCGGTGGGCGATGCGGACTTCTGTTTCGGGAGACCACGATCCGAGGACAGCGGAGAACGGCTCACCCGGCGGCGACAGCGCCAATTCACGGAAACGGAAAGCGGCCAATTGCCGGCGGCAGCGCGCCGCATTGCGGTAGTTCGAACCGGGCGAGGACGGCGAGAAGGGCGTTCAGCAAGTTCCGGCGGCAGTCCGCCAAGACGGCGCGCAATCTTGCCGGCACGCGGAATCTCGGGCCGGCGTTGCGGACGGTTGTTCCGAATGCGGTCATCATTCTCTCCAGAAGGGCTTGTTGATCAGCATCTCGGCGTCGCCGACGGTGACGCCAATATCCTTCAGCGTGCCGGCGTCGAGGCGCGCCAGTTCGCGGCGGTCGCGGCGGCGGCGGCGCCACAGGCGCAAGATGGCGGCGACGGCGCGGGCGCCGTTGCGCAGCGCGTCAAACGCGACGCCGCCGGCGCCGACCTCACCGCTGCCGCTACAGAGGCGATGCACTGGCATCCGAAATCTCCCGAACCTCGATCGACGGACAGGTTGGGGAGGCGCGGCGCGCGCGTCACGCGCGATCGCTACGGCGGCGCCCGAAGCATCGGCGGCGCGTTTCGCGGTAGAATGGCTCCATGAGCACGCTTACCGTGGATATCGCCGAGATCGGTGCGCTGGTGGGCGATCCGGCGCGCGCCAACATCCTCGCCGCGCTGATGGACGGCCGCGCCCTGACCGCCGGCGAACTGGCCTATTTCGCCGGCGTCTCGCCGCAGACCGCGAGCGGCCACCTCGCAAAGCTCGCGGCGGCAAACCTGCTGATGCCGGCAAAGCAGGGCCGGCATCGCTATTACCGGCTCGCCTCGCCGCTGGTCGGGCAGATGCTGGAGGGGATCCTGGCGGTCGCCGCCGTGCAATTACCGGCGCGTCGGCGGCCGACCGCGCGCATCGACGACGAGATGCGCACCGCGCGCACCTGCTACGACCACATCGCCGGGCGGCTCGGGGTGGGGCTGGCCGATTCGCTGACCGAGCGCGGTCACGTGGTGCTGGCCGAGGACGGCGGCGAAGTCACTCCGGCCGGCGGAACGTTTCTCGACGAGTTCGGGGTCGACCTCGCGGTGCGCAAGGGCTCGACGCGGGCCTATTGCCGATCCTGCCTCGACTGGAGCGAGCGACGCCCCCACATCGCCGGCGCCGTCGGCGCCGCGTTATGCGCGCGCCTTCTCGCTCTCGGCTGGGTCGAGCGGCGCCGCGACACCCGCGCGCTGGCAATTACCGCGGCCGGCCGCCGCGGCTTCGCCGAAGCGTTCGGGGTCGAACTGCCCGCGCCGGCGGGTCCTCGCGACTGAAGCAGAGAAGGAACGGTCTACACGGTAAACACCGTCGAGCCCGTCGTCTTGCGGTCCTGCAGGTCGCGGTGGGCGCGTGCCGCGTCGCGCAGCGGGTAGGTCTGGTTGATCTCGATCTTGACGGCGCCCTTTTTGACGACGTCGAACAGCTCGTTCGCCGCGGTCAGCAGGTCCTCCCGCGTCGCGGTGTAGGTGTTGAGCGTCGGGCGCGTCAGGAACAGGGATCCCTTACCCGCCAGGATGCCGATATCGACCGGTCCGATGGCGCCCGAAGACTGCCCGAACGAGGCCATCAGCCCCAACGGCGCGATGCAGTCGAGCGATTTGTAGAACGTGTCCTTGCCGACCGAGTCGTAGACCACCGGGAGTTTTTTGCCGCCGGTGATCTCATTGACGCGCGCCACGAAATCCTCCTTGCGGTAGTTGATCGGGTGGTCGCAGCCATGCGCCTTGGCGAGCGCCGCCTTCTCGTCGTCGCCGACCGTGCCGATGACGGTGGCGCCGAGATGCTTCGCCCACTGGCAGACGATGAGGCCTACGCCGCCGGCTGCAGCATGGATCAGGATCGTCTCGCCAGGCTTCACGACATGCGTGCGCCGGATCAGGTACCAGGCGGTCATGCCCTTCAGCATCATCGCCGCCGCCTGCTGGTCGGTAATGCCGTCCGGCACCGACACCAGCCGCTCGGCCGGCATCACACGGGCTTCGCTGTAGGCACCGAGGGGTCCGCCGGCATAGGCAACGCGGTCGCCCGGCTTCAGCCCGCTGACGCCCAGGCCGACTTCCTCGATGATGCCGGCCGCCTCCGAGCCCAGCCCGCTCGGCATTGGCATCGGATAGAGGCCGCTGCGCTGGTAGGTGTCGATGTAATTGAGGCCGACCGCGGTGTGTTTGAGCCGCACCTGGCCGGGGCCGGGCTTCCCGACCTCGACAGGCTGCCACTCCAGCACCTCGGGTCCACCGGTCTTTGCGATACGGATCGCCTGCACCATCTGCCGTCTCCTCGCCTAGGGTCGATCCAACGATAGCCGCAGGCGCCGCCTGCGTCACCAATCCGCACCGCCAATCAGCGGCGGCCTTCACCCCGCGGCGCCGCCGGGTATAGTGAGGCGAGGCTGGCATGCGCCGGCGGGGGCTGGCGTTGGCGCGGCGGCGGCTTATGATTGCGGCGAGAGGTGGATGTTGGCGGCACATTCGAGCAGCAGAGTAACGGCGGGTGCGCTTGACGCGGCGATTGTTGCGCTGCGCCGCGGCGATCCGGTGCTGCTTATCGGCGGCGATGGCGGCGTGCTGGCGCTCGCCGCCGAATTCGTCAACGACGACAATCTGGCAAGGGGGCGGGCGGCCGCGGCGCGGCCGCTGCGGATGGTGCTGACGCGGCGGCGCGCCGTCGCGCTCGGGCTGGCGCGGCGGGAGACTGCGGCGGCGTTGTCGGGAGCGGTGTCGATCACGATCGCGCCGCGTCTGCCGGCGGCGGTGATCCGCAACCTCGCCGATCCGGCCGCCTCTCTCGGGGCCGAGCCGCCGGGGCTGGGCCCGGAACCGGCGGTGGCAGAGGGCGGCGAGCTGGCCGCCGTCGCGCTCGCCAAGCTGGCAGCGTTATTGCCGGCCGCGCTGGTGCTGCCATTGGCATCGGCCGAGACGGCGCTGGCAAGGCGGCGTCCCGATGTCGCCACGGTCGCCACCGAAGACGTGTTGAGCCGTCGCGCCGCGATGGCCTGACTGACCCGCGTCGCCGAGGCGCGGGTGCCGCTGGCCGACGCCGAAGACGCCCGCCTGATCGCCTTTCGCCCCGGCGACGGCGGCACCGAGCATCTGGCGATCCTGATCGGCCGTCCCGATCCGGCGGCGCCGGTCCTGGTGCGGCTGCATTCGGAGTGCTTCACCGGCGACCTGCTGGCCAGCCTGCGCTGCGATTGCGGCGACCAGCTGCGCGGCGCGATCGCCGCAATCGCCGCTTCAGGCGGCGGCGCCGTCTTGTATCTGGCGCAGGAAGGCCGCGGCATCGGCCTCGTCAACAAATTGCGCGCCTACCGGCTGCAGGATGCCGGGTTCGACACCGTCGACGCCAACGAGCAGCTCGGCTTCGACGCCGACGAGCGCGTCTACCAGCCGGCGGCCGAGATGCTGCGCCAGCTCGGCTTCCCGACGGTGCGCCTGTTGACCAACAACCCCGAGAAGGTCGCCGCGCTCGAGCGCTACGGCATCCGCATCGCCGAGCGGGTGCCGCACGTCTTCCCGACCAACGGCCACAACGAGCGCTACCTCGAAACCAAGCGCACCCGCAGCGGCCATCTGCTGTAGGCCGGACTCACCTTCCTCAAGCCGTCACGGCCGGGCTTGACCCGGCCATCACGAGAAGCGGCACCACGTGGATCCCCAGGTCAAGCCCGGGTCAAGCCGGGGATGACGACCTTGAGGTCGCGATGGCGTTCCGGATAGGCGAATCGCCCAGGAGCGCTATTGCGCCGCGGCGGCCGGCATGGCGCGTCGGGCGCCGAAGATGGCGGTGCCGACACGCACATGGGTGGCGCCGAAGCGGATCGCGGTCTCGAAATCGGCGCTCATCCCCATGCTCAGCTGATCGACGCCGTTGCGCCGGGCGATCTCGCGCAGCAGCGCGAAATGCAGGGCTGGCTCTTCGTGCTCGGGCGGGATGCACATCAGCCCGACGATCGGCAGGCCGAGACGGTCGCGGCAATCGGCGATGAAAGCGTCGGCGGCGGCCGGCAGGACCCCCGCCTTCTGCGTCTCTTCGCCGGTATTGACCTCGATGAAGCAGCGGAGATGCCGGTTCTGCCGGTCGAACTCGCGCGCCAGCACCTCAGCGAGATGCGGCCGGTCGACGGTCTCGATGACGTCGCAATGCGCCACCGCGTCCTTCGCCTTGTTGGTCTGCAGCGGCCCGATCAGGTGCAGCTCGAGGTCGGGAAACTCCTCGCGCAATCTCGGAAACTTGGCGAGCGCCTCCTGCACCCGGTTCTCGCCGAAGACCCGCTGGCCGGCGAGGAGGGCGGCGCGCGCACTCTCGGCCGGATGCGTCTTGCTGACCGCCACCAACGTCACCGCATCCGCGGCGCGCCCGGTAGCGACCGCGGCCGCCGCGATGCGGCCGCGCACCGCCGCGAGATTGCCGGCGATCACCTGCGCCAACGCGGCCTCTTCCATATCCCCTCCATTCCTGGCACAAGCCTGCGGGTCAAGGCGCCGCCAATCGAGGGCAGCGGCGCCAAGGGTTGCGTATGTCCATTCGCCATTACCACCTGTTGCTCGGGTTCGCCGCAAGCCTTTCGTTGCTCGTCGCCGGCTGCGGCTCCCCGTCTGTGGAAAAGGGAATCGACCCGGTGACGGGTGCCGCGCCGACCCCGCTGCCGGGCAGCAGGACGGCCGCCGACACCGACAACACCGATGAAACGATATTCACCGTGCTCGGGCTCGCCAAGCGGCAGTCCGAGGTCAATTGGGGGCCGCAGACCGGCGCCGGGGTCAGCCCGATCCTGTGGGTGGCGGCGCATGACGCGCTGAACTTCGCAGGGATCAGCTCGGAAGACGCGATGACCGGCCTGTTGGTGACCAACTGGCATTCGCCGCCCAGCAATCCCAGCGAGCGGCTGCGGGTCAGCGTCTTCATCACCTCGCGTGCGTTGCGCTCGGATTCGCTGGCGGTCAGCGTCGAGCGCCAGGAGCGCGCCGCCGACGGGCAGTGGCACACGACGCCGGTGGCGAAGGACGTGGTGACCGGGCTCGAGAACGCGATCCTGCTGCGGGCGCGCCAGCTTCACGCCGAGCGTTATCGCAGTACCATGTAACTTGACGCTATGATCGGCGGCTATGCCGGCCGCGAAAGGCCGGCGGCCGCTGCGGGAACGGGCATGTCGCGGTACAATTTCCGGGAAACCGAGGCGAAATGGCAGCGCGTCTGGCAGGAGCGCGGCGCTTTCGCCGCGCAGGCCGACAGGGGCAGGCCGAAATACTACGTTCTTGAGATGTTTCCCTACCCGTCGGGGAAACTCCACGTTGGGCATGTGCGCAACTACACGATGGGCGATCTCGTCGCCCGCTATCGCCGCGCCCAGGGATACAACGTGCTGCACCCGATGGGCTGGGACGCCTTCGGCTTGCCGGCCGAGAACGCCGCCATCGCCAGCAACGTGCATCCGGCGATCTGGACCAGCGAGAACATCCGCGCCATGCGCGGCCAGCTGCAGGCGATGGGTTTCGCCTACGACTGGTCGCGCGAGATCGCCACCTGCCATCCCGAGTACTATCGCCACGAGCAGAAGATGTTCCTCGACTTCCTCGCGGCGGACCTCGCCTACCGCAAGGAATCGTGGGTTAACTGGGACCCCGTCGAGCACACAGTGCTGGCCAACGAGCAGGTAATCGACGGCCGCGGCTGGCGCTCCGGAGCCCTGGTCGAAAAGCGCCTCTTGGCGCAGTGGTTCCTGCGCATCACGGCGTTCAGCGAGGAGCTGCTGGCGGCGCTCGATGGGCTCGACCGCTGGCCGGAGCGCGTGCGGCTGATGCAGGAGAACTGGATCGGCCGTTCCGAAGGCGCCCGCGTGCTGTTCCCGCTCAAGGGCGGTGACGAGACGATCGAGGTGTTCACGACGCGCCCCGACACGCTGTTCGGCGCCTCGTTCCTGGCCCTGTCGCCGCACCACCCGCTGACCGCGCGCCTTGCCGCCGAGGACCCCGCTCTCGCCGAGTTCGTCGCCGAATGCGATCGGCTCGGCACCAGCGAAGCGGTCATCGAGGCGGCCGAGAAGCGCGGCTACAGGACGCCGCTCAATGCCGTCCACCCGCTCGACCCGAGCCGCACGGTGCCGGTCTATGTCGCCAATTTCGTGCTGATGGAATACGGCACCGGCGCCATCTTCGGCTGCCCGGCGCATGATCAGCGCGATCTCGATTTCGCCCGCAAATACGGGCTGCCGGTGATCCCGGTGGTGTTGCCGCCGGGCGAGGACCCGGCGCATTTTACGGTGGGCAACACCGCTTATGTCGAGGACGGCACCCTCTTCAACTCCGATTTCATGAACGGCCTGTCGGTGCCGCAGGCCAAGCGCGCGGTCGGCGAGCGGCTGGAACAGCTGGGAAGCGGCCAGCGCACGATCGCCTACCGGCTGCGCGACTGGGGCGTCTCCCGGCAGCGCTATTGGGGCTGCCCGATCCCGGTCATCCATTGCCAGGACTGCGGCATCGTGCCGGTCCCCGAAGCGGACCTCCCGGTCGAGCTGCCGCAGGATGTCAGCTTCGACCAGCCGGGCAACCCGCTCGACCGCCATCCGACCTGGAAGCACGTCGCCTGCCCGCGCTGCGGCAAGCCAGCGAGGCGCGAGACCGACACGTTCGACACGTTCTTCGAATCGTCGTGGTATTTTCTACGCTTCTGCTCGGCGCGCGCGCCGGTCGCCTTCGAGCGCGAGCCGGCGCAATACTGGATGCCCGTCGACCAGTACATCGGCGGCGTCGAACACGCTGTGCTACACCTGCTCTATTCGCGCTTCTTCACGCGCGCCCTGAAGCGCTGCGGCTATATCGACCTCGACGAGCCGTTCGCCGGCCTCTTTACCCAGGGCATGGTGCTGCACCAGAGCTACCAGAACAGCGACGAGGAATGGCTGTTTCCGGGCGAGGTGCAGGCCGCACCCGACGGCCGCCTCGTCGATGCCGCGGGCCGGCCGGTCATCGGCGGCCGGCTCGAAAAGATGAGCAAGTCGAAGAAGAACGTCGTCGACCTTGACGACATCGTCGAGACCTATGGCGCCGACACCGCCCGCTTCTACCTACTCTCCGACAGCCCGCCCGAGCGCGACCTCGAATGGACCGAGACCGGAATCGAGGGGATCTGGCGCTACGTCAACCGCCTGTGGCGCATGGTGTCGGAGCCGGATGTCGCGCTGCCGCCGGCCGCTGCGGCGATGCCCGCCGAGCTGTCGCCGGCTCTCGTGGCGCTGCGCCGGCAGATCCACAAGACGATCGCGACAGTCACCGACGACCTCGACAAATTCCGCTTCAACCGGGCGGTCGCGCGAATCCGCGAACTGACCAACGCGCTCGAGGAGATCCCGGGGGACGAGGACGGCGCCGGTCCCGTCCTGCGCGAGGGGTTGGAGGCGGCGACATTGCTGATCGGCCCGATGATGCCGCATCTCGCCGAGGAGATGTGGCAGACGCTGGGCCATCAGGACCTCGTCGCCGATGCGCCGTGGCCAAAACCGGATCCCGAACTGGCGCGGGACGAGCAGGTGACGATCGCGGTGCAGGTCAATGGTAAATTGCGCGGCACAATCGACCTGCCGCGCGACGCCGCCAACAACGCAGTCGAGGAGGCGGCGCTCGCCCTGCCGCAGGTGGCTCGGGCGCTCGACGGCAAGCCACCGAAGCGCGTCGTCGTCGTGCCGAACCGCATCGTCAGCGTCGTCGCCTAGGCGCCAGCTACTTGCCCACTTGCCCCTCACCCTGTCCCTCTCCCCGCTTCGCCGGGCGAGGGGACGAATTTGCGCCGCCCGTCACGCGCTCCCCCTCTCTCCGCTTGCGGGGAGAGAGCCGGGGTGAGTGGGGCGCAGTAGAGCATCACATTCGATTATGGGACCGGGCGCGCCTCG
>JBLMXS010000340.1:0-14771 GCA_050257895.1 Thiohalocapsa sp. | reverse complement strand
AGCCGGGCGAGGCCATAGTGCCGCTTTCGGCGTTGGGGATGGCCCAAATCGCGCTTTACGAGGCGATGCGCGAAAAGGGCGTCGGCCGCGCCGAACTGGCCCGCCGCCTGCGCTGGCACCTGCCGCAGGTCAACCGCCTCCTCGACCTGCGCCACGCCTCGAAGATGGAACAGATCGAAACCGCCCTCGGCCTCCGCCTCATCATCGATGTGGCAAGGGCTGCGTAACCCGCCGTAGGGCGGAAGAGCGCAGCGAATTCCGCTGAAATATGCGTTGCGCGGCCGTTTGGCGGAATGCGCTCCGCTTTTCCGCCCTACGCTCGCTACGGTCGCGGCAGAATCCGGCGTCGTTGTAACTCTTCCTGCGTAAATTGTCGGCCCGTGTCCGGGTTGATGTGGACGATTTTGGCTAAGATGTCGCCGTAGAGTTCGATGAGCCTATCCTGCCGTTTTGATGTGTCTGGACCAAGGCCCCCAATCGTTGCGAACGTCGCGGCCAGCGTCGCTGCGGCGATCTTGTCGGCATCCGTTGCCATCTGATCTCTCCTGCGCGTCTCTTTCGGTTTTGAAGCATGGACAGTTTTCAAGCGCCCCATGCAGACGGCGGTCGGGAGCGTGTGCGCGTCGGCGGATCGAAATGCCCGACACTCAGCTTGGTGCCGCATACGAAGCAAGATAGGTCGTAGACGCCGTGGCTCGCCTCTCCGCTTTGCAGGATCGACTTCTTCTCGTTGCTGTAGCAGGTGGGACATATGGAATGCGGCGGTTCGCAGGGGTGGCCTGCTTCCTGCTTGAGTGTGATGACGCCGGGCGGCCTCTTCTCCATCTGGTAACGCTGTTTGTCAGCGTCCCATGCTTTAAGGTGGGCCACCTCCCGCTCAAGATCCCGTGCGCGATCAACCAGCGTTGATTGTGCTTCTTGTGCGGCTAGGATTTTCTCTTGAAGTTCTATTACCGCGGCATTACGGAGAGTGGCATCATGGATGTCCTTTAACCCCTTCGCCATATCAAACGCGGTCTTGATAGCGGTAAGACCAGCGTACACTTCGGCAACCATAACGGTGCTCCTACATTGAAAAATTAAGAACACCCGCTGGTCGCGCCGCAGGTGTCGCATTTGAGGCAGGTGCCGTTGCGCACGAGGGTGAAGTTGCCACATTCGCCGCAGCTGTCGCCTTCGTAGCCTTTCATGCGGGCTTCGCGGATCTGGTCGATGCGGGTGTCGGGGCGCGGCTCCTCGAGGATCGCGACGCCGGCCGCCTCGACCGCCAGCGCGCCGGCGAAGAGCGGCATGTCGCCAGCCTCCGCCGTGGCCGCGCCCGGCTTGGCGGCGGTGCGGGCGTCGCCGCGCGGCCCGCTGCCGCGGCGCCCCCCGCCCTGCAGCACCGTCAGCTTGTTGCGCACAAACCCCTGCGACGCCACTCGCTGCATCATCTCGGCGACGGCCGCGCCGTCGTCGGACCTCGGCTCGCGCAGGCTCGGCTCCGCCGCGTGCGCCGACTCGGCCGCCACCCCCTTGCCGACCGTGTCGGGCAACAAATCGGCCGGCTCGACATGCGCGAGGTCGCCACGGTCGAGATAGGAGATCGCCAATTCGCGGAAGATGTAGTCGAGGATCGAGGTCGCCATCTTGATCGCGTCGTTGCCCTCGACGATCCCGGCCGGCTCGAAGCGGGTGAAGGTGAAGGCCTCGACGAATTCCTCCAGCGGCACGCCGTATTGCAGCCCCAACGAGATCGCGATCGCGAAATTGTTCATCAGCGAGCGGAAGGCGGAGCCCTCCTTGTGCATGTCGATGAAGATCTCGGCGAGCTTGCCGTCCTCCCATTCGCCGGTGCGCAGATAGACCTTGTGGCCGCCGACATTGGCCTTCTGGGTGTAGCCCTTGCGGCGGAACGGCAACGG
Source organism: Thiohalocapsa sp. (assembly GCA_050257895.1). Lineage (GTDB taxonomy): Bacteria > Pseudomonadota > Alphaproteobacteria > ATCC43930 > CGMCC-115725 > DATARH01. Next base: position 12,867 of record JBLMXS010000340.1, on the reverse strand, counting down.
CCGCCGCTCGGCACGGTGCACTTCGACGATGCGCTCGACCACCCGCTCGACGATGCGCTCGGCGACCAAGGGCGCGCGCGCCGCCGGCGACAGCGTGTAGAGCTCGGTGGCGCGATCTTCCTCGGCGTCGTCGTCGCCGAACAGGGTCGACGCCAGGGGTTGCGACAGCTTCGAGCCGTCGCGGTAGAGCGCGGTCGCCTTGAGGCCGAGCTTCCAGGCCAGCATGTAGGCGGCCTTGCAATCCTCGACGGTGGCCGCGTTCGGCATGTTGATCGTCTTCGAGATGGCGCCGGTGATGAACGGCTGCGCCGCCGCCATCATGCGAATGTGGCCCTCGGTCGGGATCGAGCGCGTGCCGTTCTTGCCGCACGGGTTGGCGCAGTCGAACACCGCCAAGTGCTCGGACCGCAGGTATGGCGCCCCCTCCAACGTCATCGCGCCGCAGCACCAGGCGTTGGCGGCCTCGATCTCGGCGCGCGAATAGCCGAGCGCGGCCAAGAGGTCGAAGCCCGGGTCGGCCAGCTCCTCGGCGGCGATGCCGAGGCGCTCGGTCAGAAAGGCGTCGCCGAGCGTCCATCGGTTGAAGGCGAATTTGATGTCGAAGGCATTGGCGAGCGCCGCTTCCAGCGCCTGCAACGCGGCCGCATCGAAGCCGCGCGCCGCGAGCGTCTCGTGGTTGATGCCGGGCGCGTCGGTGAGGCTGCCGTGGCCCAGCGCGTAGCGCTCGATCTCGGCGATCTGCCTCTCGTCATAGCCGAGCCGCCGCAAGGCGCGCGGCACCAGCCGGTTGATGATCTTGAAATAGCCGCCGCCGGCCAGTTTCTTGAATTTGACCAGCGCAAAATCGGGCTCGACGCCGGTGGTGTCGCAATCCATCACGAGGCCGATCGTGCCGGTCGGCGCGATGACGGTGGCCTGCGCATTGCGGAAGCCGTGCTTGTCACCCAAGGCCAGCGCGGCATCCCACGCCGCCCGCGCCGCCGCCAGGAGCGGCTGGTCGGGACAATCGGCACCCTGAAGCGGCACCGGCGGGGTCGCCAAGCCCTCGTAGCCGGCGCTCTCGCCGTGCGCGGCGCGGCGATGGTTGCGGATGACCCGCAACATTTCCTCGCGGTTCTTGGTGAACCCCGGGAAGGGCCCGAGCTCGCTCGCCATCTCGGCCGAGGTGGCGTAGGCGCCGCCGGTCAGCAGCGCCGTGAGGGCGCCCGCCATCGCGCGGCCGGCATCGCTGTCGTAGGGAATGCCCATCGCCATCAGCAGGCCGCCGAGATTGGCGTAGCCGAGCCCCAATGTGCGGTAGGCAAAGCTCAGCCGCGCGATCTCGCGCGACGGGAACTGCGCCATCATCACCGAGATCTCAAGGACCAGCGTCCACAGCCGCACCGCGTGCTGGAAGTCGCCGACCGCGAAACTGCCGTCCGCCTGCAGGAACGCCAGCAGATTGAGCGAGGCGAGGTTGCAGGCCGTGTCGTCGAGGAACATGTACTCCGAGCACGGGTTCGACGCGTTGATGCGGCCGCTTTCCGGGCAGGTGTGCCAGTCGTTGATCGTCGTGTCGAACTGCACGCCGGGATCGGCCGAGGCCCAGGCGGCATGCGCAATGCGGTCCCACAAGGCCGCCGCCGGCAACGTCTTGGCGATGCCGCCGTCGGTGCGGCGGACCAGATGCCAGTCGGCGCCCGACTCGACCCGTTCGAGGAAATCGTCGGCGATGCGCACGGTGTTGTTGGAGTTCTGCCCGGCGACGGTCAGGTAGGCTTCCGAATCCCAGTCGGTGTCGTAGGTGCGGAAGTCGATCGAGGCGTAGCCCTGGCGGGCGAACTGGATGACGCGCTGGACGTAGTTCTCCGGAATCATCGCGCGGCGCGCAGCACGGATCTCGGCCTTCAGCGCCGGGTTCGCTTTCGGATCGAACGGGTCTGCGCCGCCCTCCGGCATCTCGCGGCAGGCCGCCATGATCAAATTGAGGTGCCGCGCGGCGAGCTTGGAGCCGGCCACCAGGGCGGCAACTTTCTGCTCCTCGATGACCTTCCAGTCGATATAGTCCTCGATGTCGGGATGGTCGGCGTCGACGATCACCATCTTGGCGGCGCGGCGCGTCGTGCCACCGGACTTGATGGCGCCGGCGGCGCGGTCGCCGATCTTGAGAAAACTCATCAGCCCCGACGAGCGGCCGCCGCCGGACAGCCGCTCGCCGTCGGCGCGCAGCTTCGAGAAATTGGAGCCGGTGCCGGAGCCGTATTTGAACAGCCGCGCCTCGCGCACCCAGAGGTCCATGATGCCGCCCTCGTTGACGAGGTCGTCTGCGACGGACTGGATAAAGCAGGCGTGCGGCTGCGGGTGCTCGTAGGCGCTGTCCGAGGCGCGCACCTTGCCGGTTCGGTGATCGACGTAGTAGTGGCCCTGCGCCGGACCGTCGATGCCATAGGCCCAATGGAGCCCGGTGTTGAACCATTGCGGCGAGTTGGGCGCCCCCATCTGGCGCGCCAGCATCAGGCGCAATTCGTCATAGAAGGCGCGGGCGTCGTCCTCGTCGTCGAAATAGCCGCCCTTCCAGCCCCAATAGGTCCAGGTGCCGGCCATCCGGTCGAAACACTCTTTGGCGCTGGTTTCGCCGCCGCTGTGCTCGGCCGCCGGCAATTCGGCGAGGGCCGCCGTATCGGCTGTGCGGCACCACAGCCAAGGTGGCACCCCCTCCTCCTCGACCGGCCTCAGGCGCGCCGGCACGCCGGCCTTGCGCAGATATTTCTGGGCCAGGATATCGCAGGCGACCTGGCTCCACTCGGCCGGCACCTCGACGCCGTCGGCGGCGAACACGACCGAGCCGTCGGGGTTGCGAATCTCGCTCGACGCGCTGCGGAACGCGACCAGTTCGTACGGGTCATGCCCGGCGGTGGTGAATCGACGTGCGATATGCATATCCTTCCCCCGACGCTCTTCAGTTAGGCCTCGTTGCGCCTTCTACATCTAGCGCTCGGCCTCTCGTCATCTACAAGATACGCTTCGAACCTCGCCCGCGTCCACAACATCTGAGGTGCGCCCTCGATTTCGTCCACCATATGTGGATTGGCGGTCACAGCGGTCGTAGGGTGCTTTACCGTGGTGAGCGGTGATGCGATAACGGCGCGCCCGCGGAGAGGGAGAGAATGGGCGCGACGCTCGGGACATTGCTGCTGACGTGGTTGCGCGGCGAACTCGTCGGCCAGGACGAATACGGCAACCGCTATTACCGGCTGAAGGGCGACAAGCCGCGGAGGCTCGGCGGCGGCCGCTTCAGCCGCGAGCGCCGATGGGTCATCTACAATGGCGACGCGGAAGCCTCGAAGGTGCCGCCCGAATGGCATGCCTGGCTGCACCACATGGTCGATGAGGTGCCGATGCCGCGCCCCCGCTACCCGTGGGAGAAGCCGCACGAGCCGAACCTGACCGGCACGCCTTTGGCCTATCATCCGCACGGCTCGGTGCTGCGCGGCGGCCACCGGGTGCGCGCCACCGGCGATTACGAGCCGTGGTCGCCCGAATAACAGCTGCCGGGCTCTGAGGCCCGGCGGGGGAGAGGGCGATGCGGGGGAACGTCATCGAGACGGTGATGGGCGCGGTCGTGCTGGTCGTGGCGGCGCTGTTCCTGGCGTTCGCCTACAATACCAGCCAGATGCGGACGGTCAGCGGCTATGAGTTGAGCGCCAATTTCGAGCGCGTCGACGGCATCCGCCAGGGCAGCGACGTGCGCGTCAGCGGTATCAAGATCGGCTCGGTGGTCAGCGAGGACCTCGATCCGAAGACGTTTCTCGCGACGGTGCGGATGAGCATCGATCCGTCGGTGAAATTGCCCGAGGACACGGTCGCCGAGATCGTCTCGGCGGGGCTGCTCGGCGACAAGTACCTCTCGCTGGTGCCGGGCGGCTCCGACAAGGTGATCCCGCCCGGCGGCAAAATCCAATACACGCAATCCTCGGTCAGCCTCGAACACATGATCGGCCAGATGATCTTCTCGGCGCCGAGCGGCAAGAAGCCGGAAGGCGAGGGGCAGCCGCCGCAAGGCGCCCCGCCTGCTCCCGGCGCGCCCGCGCCCGCCGCGGCGCCGAAGGCGGCCGAACCACCGAAATGAGCGCCGGCCAACTGCCCCTCACCCTGTCCCTCTCCCCGCCTGAGCCGCCTGAGGGGAGAGGGACAGGGTGAGGGGGATTTGGGCCGCGCGGCAAGCTGTTCCCATCGCCCAACGGCCTTACCTATAGGCGCAAGCAATCGGGGAAAGACGATGGCCGAACAGAACGCGGGCGAGTTCCCGATCTGGCGCACTCCGGAAGGCGAGCCAGTGTCGTGCGTCGAGAAGATCAAGGTGCTGAACGAGAACCTGGCCGAATTGCGCAGCCTGGCGCAGGACGCCCTCGAAGACGCGGTGCTGATGGGCTGCGACGAAAAACAGGTGCGCGAAGTGCTGGCCGGGATCATGGCCGGGCTCGTCAACCCCTATCGCCGATGAGGACGGCCGCAGCAGCGCTGATGGCGCTGGTGCTCGCGCTGGAGTTCATCTCATGGCCGGCGCTTGCCGCCGACATGATCGCCGAGCCGGTCGCGGTGTTGCAGGGGCTCGACAAGATCACCGCCCGCGTCTCGCGCTTCGAGGCGCCGGTCGGCCAGGCCGTCGCCTTCGGCACGCTGTCGATCGTCGTGCGCGACTGCCGCAAGAGCGCGCCCGAGGAGCAGCCGGAAAACGCCGCCTTTGTCGAGATCTACGAAACCCGCCCGGGCGACGAGAAAACGCGGCTGTTCAGCGGGTGGATGTTTTCCTCGAGCCCGGCATTATCGGCGCTCGAGCACCCGGTCTATGACGTTACGCTATTGGAATGCAAAGGCGCCCCGCCACCGGCCCCAGCCGCTGCGGCGTCGCCGGCGCCCTCGGCCGCCAAGCCCGCCGGCAGGTCGCGCGGAAAGACGGCACGGTAGCGCAGCGCGTCCGCCAACAGCCGATGATAGCGGGCGCGCGAGATCTCGATCGCGCCGAATTGCGCCAGATGCGGCGTCACGAATTGCGTGTCGAGCAGGCGGTAGCCGCCCGCCCGCAGCCGCGCCACGAGGTGGACCAGTGCCACCTTGCTGGCGTCGGTCACCCGGCTGAACATGCTTTCGCCGAAAAACGCCGCGCCAAGCGAGACGCCGTAGAGCCCGCCGACCAGCGCGTCGGCGTGCCAGCATTCGACGCTGTGCGCGAGGCCGCGCCGGTGCAGCGCCGTGTAGAGTTGCACGATCTCGTCGTTGATCCAGGTCGAGGGGCGAGTCTCGCTGGCCTCGGCGCAGCCGCGGATAACGGCGGCGAAGGCGGTGTCGGCGCGCACCGTGAAACGGCCCTGCCGCAGCACCCGCTTCAGCCGCCGCGGCACGTGGAAGGCGTCGAGCGGGATGATGCCGCGGCGCTTCGGGTCGACCCAGAACAGCTCCGGGTCGTCGGCCGATTCGGCCATCGGAAAGATGCCGGCGGCATAGGCCTGCAGCAGAATCTCGGGCGTCAGCGGAATCAGCACGCCGGCCCTCCCGGCGGACCGGCGAGGAAGCGTTCGAGCCAGTGAATGTCGTAGCGGCCGCCGCGGAAATCCGGCTCGTCGACGAGGCGCTGGTGCAAGGGGAGCGTCGTCTCGATGCCGCCGACGACGTATTCGGCAAGCGCGCGGCGCAAGCGCATCACGCATTCCTCGCGCGTTGCGCCGTAGGCGATCAGCTTGGCGACGAGACTGTCGTAATAGGGCGGCACCTCGTAGCCCTGGTAGAGCGCGCTGTCGACGCGCACGCCGAAGCCGCCCGGCGCGTGGTACTCGCTGACTCGCCCCGGCGACGGCCGAAAATCCTGAGGGTTCTCGGCGTTGATGCGGCATTCGATGGCATGGCCGCGCAGCTTGATGTCGCGCTGATGCAGGCCGAGCGGCAGGCCGGCGGCGACGCGCAGCTGCTCGCGGACGACATCGACGCCGCTGATCATCTCGCTGATCGGGTGCTCGACCTGGAGGCGCGTATTCATCTCGATGAAGTAGAACGCTCCGTCCTGGTAGAGGAACTCCATCGTGCCGCTGCTCTTGTAGCCGAGCTGCCGCAACGCCGCGACCGCGACATCGGTCAGCCGCTCGCGCGCCGCCGCGTCGAGGGCAGGGGAGGGCGCCTCTTCCAGGAGCTTCTGGTGGGAGCGCTGCAATGAACAGTCGCGCTCGCCGAGATGGATCACCTCGCCCTGGCCGTCGCCGAGGAGCTGCACCTCGATATGGCGCGGCCGGTCGAGGTAGCGCTCCAGATAGACCGCATCGTCGCCGAACCCGGCCTGCGCCTCGGCCTGCGCCACGGGGAGCAGCTGCGCCAGCTCGGCGGCGTCGTGCGCCAGCTTCATGCCGCGCCCGCCGCCACCCGCCGCCGCCTTCAGCAGCACCGGATAGCCGATCGTGCGCGCCGCATCCTCGGCCTCGGCGATGCTGCGCAACGCGGCCTCTGATCCCGGCACCACCGGGATGCCGAGGCGCACCGCCTCCGCCTTGGCGCGGATCTTGTCCCCCATCAGGCGGATGTGCTCGGGCGACGGGCCGATAAAGGTGAAGCCGTGCTCCTCGACGAGCTGCGCAAACTCGGCGTTCTCGGCGAGGAAACCGAGGCCGGGGTGGATCGCGTCCGCGCCGGTGATCGTCGCCGCCGACAGGATCGCGAGGATGTTGAGGTAGCTCGCGCGCGCCGGCGGCGGCCCGATGCACACGGTCTCGTCGGCCAGCCGCACGTGCATCGCGCGGGCATCGGCGGTCGAATGCACCGCCACGGTCTTGATCCCCATCTCGTGGCAGGCGCGCTGGATGCGCAGCGCGATTTCGCCGCGATTGGCGATCAGCACTTTTTCGAACATCAGCGACTAAAGCGGCCTGTCATTGCGAGGAGCGGAGCGACGAAGCAATCCCGATGGGCGGCGCGTACGCTGGTCGGGATTGCTTCGCTACGCTCGCAATGACGCTGGCGCGCAGTCACTCGATCAGCATCAGCGCCGCGCCATATTCGACGGGGTCGGCGTCGGCGACGAAGATCCGCCCGACCCGGCCGGCGCGCGGCGCGCGGATCTGGTTCATCACCATCATCGCCTCGCTGATCAAGAGGGTCTGCCCCTCGCCCACCGGGTCACCGGACCGCACGAACGGCGCCGCGCCCGGCTGCGGAGCCAGATAGGCGACGCCGACAATCGGCGAGGTGACGGTGCCGGCGCCGACGCTCGTGGCCGCATCGGCGGTCGGCGCCGGTTCGCCCACCGGCGCAACCGGTGTCGGCGGCGCCGCGTGGCCGTTGGCCGCCTTGGCGCTGCCGTTAACCGATTCGCGCGCCACCCGGATGCGATGCTCGCCGACGGCGTACTCGATCTCGGTCAGCCCGGTCTCCGACAGGAGCCCAGCCAGGGCCCGGATCACCTCGGCGTCGGGCGCCAGTGCCGGCTTGGCTTGAGGCGTCTTGCCGCCGAATTTCACGCCGCCCCCTCGCTCGATTCGGCCTCGATCAGAGCGCCGAGCGCCTCCAGCGCCAGCTCGTAGCCGTGCGGTCCCAGCCCGAAGATGCCGCCGCGCGCGGCCAGGCTGACATAGGAATGATGGCGGAAGGATTCGCGCCGGAAGATGTTCGAGAGGTGCACCTCGATGACCGGCAGGTCGGCCGCGCTCAGCGCATCAAGCACGGCGACGGAGGTGTGCGTCAGCGCGCCGGCGTTGATGATGATGCCGTCGGCCGCCTCGCGCGCCTCGTGGATCCAGTCGACGAGCTGGCCTTCGTGGTTGGTCTGGCGGAACTCGATCGCGAGATCGAGCGCCTTCGCCCGCGCCAGGCACCGGGTTTCGACATCGGCCAGCGTGTCGTATCCGTAGGTCGCCGGCTCGCGCACGCCGAGCAGGTTGAGATTGGGTCCGTTAAGGATAAAGACGGTCGGCAAAAGGGGCACTCCACGACGCGCGGGCTGGCTTATAGCACGGAACCCTTAGCCGCAAGGACGGCGATTGCAACGCCCGCGGACCACCGGTTCCTTGCTGAGCGGTACGGCTCCTGCCTATGGCAGCGAGGCAGAATCACCCCGGTCGATAACGGACTGGCGGTGACGCCTTTCGGACCTGCGGGCCAAAGGCTCCGGGCCGCCGGCCTCTGGCGGGCATGCCGGCGGGACGCCGGAGGTCCCCGACTCGCATCAGACGGCGGAACGGCGGAGCAGCGCCTTCAGGTGCTGCGGGGTCACCGGCAGGCCGGTGACGGCGCCGGGGATGCCGATCGCATCGTCGATCGCCGCCGCGATCACCGCGCCGACCGGGGTGATGCCGCCCTCGCCGGCGCTCTTGATGCCGAGCGGGTTGAGCGGGGAGGGCGAATCCTCGGTCAGCAAGACCTCGATCGGCGGGATCTGCGCCGCGATCGGCATGCGGTAATCGGCCAGGGTGACGCAGAGCGGCTCGCCGCGCGCGTCGTAGCGGAACTCCTCCCATAGCGCGCCGCCCAGCCCCTGCACGACGCCGCCGACCAATTGCCCCTCGACCAGCGTCGGGTTGATCGCGCGGCCGATGTCGTAGGCGATCAGGTAGCGCTCGACGGCGACCTCGCCGGTGTCGGGGTCGACCCGCACGACGCCAATCTGCACGCCGTAGGGATAGGTCATATGCGAGGCGCGAAACCAGCCCTCGGCGGCGAGGCCGGGATCGCGCTCGCCAAGCAATGGCGAATCGGGGGCGAGGTGCCGGGCGATATCGCCGAGGGCGATCGAGCCGCTCCCGTCCGGCCGGTCGCGGCGCACCACGACGCCGTCGACGATGTCGAGCTCGTCGGGGCGCGCCTGCAGCAGCGCGCCGGCCATCTCGAGCGCCTTGGTGCGGACCTTGAGGGCGGTGGCGTGCGTCGCGCCGCCGGTCATCACCGAGGCGCGCGAGGCGTGCGCGCCGATGCCGTACTGGATGCGGTCGGTCTGGCCGTAGACGACGCGCACACGCCGGTAATCCACTCCCAGTATCGCGGCGCAGATCTGCGCCATCGCGGTCGCGAACCCCTGGCCGACATTGGAGCCGCCGGTCACCAGCTCGACGCCGCCCGTCGTGTCGACGGTGATGCGGGTGCCGTCCATCGGCCCCAGCCCGCCCTTGTCGACAAAGATTGCGAGCCCGGCGCCGACCAGTTCGCCGGCGGCACGGCGGCGGCGCAACCCGGCCTGCAATTCGTCCCAGCCGATCCGCGACAGCGCCTTGTCGAGCAATTTCGCGTAGTCGCCCGAATCGTAGACGATTTCGGTGCCGAGCGCCTGCAGCGGCCGGCTAAACGGCATCTCGTCGGCCGCGATCAGGTTGCGGCGGCGCACCTCCAACGGATCGAGCCCGAGCCGGTCGGCGACCGCATCGATCAGCCGCTCGCGGACAAAGCTGCCCTCGTAGCGGCCGGGAGCGCGGTAGGTGGCGGCCGGCGTCTTGTTGGTCAGCCGGAAATGTCCGGCGCAGCGATAGGCCGGGATGCGGTAGGGGCCGGGCAGCATCGAGATCGTCATCTCCGGCACCCGCGCCCCGTGCGTCCTCACATAGGCGCCCTGGTCGAGCCAGAATTCGTCCTCCAGCGCGAGCACGCGGCCCTCGGCGTCGACCGCGACGCGCGCCTTGTGACGCTGCTGACGCGAATGGTTGGCCGCCATCAGATGCTCGCGCCGGTCCTCGATCCACTTCACCGCCCGGCCGAGCCGCATTGCCGCCAGGCAGACGAGGAAATCCTCCGGGTAGAGCTCGCCGCGGATGCCGAAGCCGCCGCCGGTGTTGCCTTCCTTCAGGACGATCGCGGCGGCGGCGCGGCCGAGAAACCGCGCGAGCCCGTCGCGGTTGCGGTGCGGCACCTTGGCGGCCCCGTAGAGTTCGAGCAGGTCGCGCGCCGCGTCGTAATGGGCGAGCGCGCCGCGGGTCTCCATCGGCACGCCGCTGTGGCGGCCGATCTCGAGGTCGAGCGCGACGACGGCATGGGCGGCGGCAAAGGCGGCCTCGACATCGCCGTAGCCGCCGTGCAGCACCGTCGCCTCGGTCGACAGGCCGGGCGCGAAACTGCCCGGCGGCGCGGCGGCGTCGAGCACCGGCGGCAACTCGTCGGCCTCCATCGCGACGAGGTCGGCGGCATCCTCGGCAAGGTACGGATCGGTCGCGAACACCGCCGCGACCGGCTCGCCGACATAGCGTAGCCGGTCTCTCGCCAGGAGCGGCTGGCGGTAGGGCCGCAACGCCTCGCCGGCCGGGTCGCGGAAATCGATCGGCGGCAAGTCGGCGAGATCGGCGCCGGTCCACGCCGCAACGATTCCGGGGATTGCCAAGGCCGGCGCCACGTCGACCCGTCGCAATACCGCATGCGCAAACGGCGAGCGCACGATCCGCATGTGCACTTGATGCGGAAACGCGATGTCGCCGACGAACCGGCCGCGCCCGGTGACAAGCGGCGGATCTTCGAGGCGCTGGACGGAGCGGCCGATCAAGCCCGGGGCATCGTTCATCGCTAGCTGCTCTCAAGGCCGCCCTGGCAGGCGTTCTGGCTCTGGCTCCCTCTCACCCCAGTCCTCTCCCCCGCAAGCGGGGAGAGGGAGCAGGTGTGACGGGCGGCGCAAATTCGTCCCCTCGCCGCGCGTTGCGGGGAGAGGGACAGGGTGAGGGGGCCAGGCCGGAGCCAGTCTCATTGCCCGCCTTTGCGCAGCTCCGCGAAAGCGGCGCGGACGGCGGTGAGGATATTCTGGTAGCCGGTGCAGCGGCACAGATTGGACGACAGCACGTCGATGAGCGCGTCGTCGGCGATCTCGGGCTCGCGCTGCAGCGCGCCGACCGCGAGCATCAGAAACCCGGGCGTGCAGAAGCCGCACTGGACGCCGTGATGCTCGCTCAACGCCCGCTGCAGCGGATGCAGGCTGCCGTCCGCGGCAAGGCCCTCGACGGTGCAGATCTCGCTGCCCTCGGCCTGCACCGCGAACATCAGGCAGGCGCGCACCGGCGCGCCGTCGACCAGTACCGTGCAGGCGCCGCAGACGCCGTGCTCGCAGCCCATATGCGTGCCGGTCAGGCCGCAGCCATCGCGGATCGCGTCGAGCAGGGTGCGGCGGGGTTCGAGCCGCAGCCGGTAGTCGCGCGAATTGACGCGCAATGTCAGCTCGAATTCCTCGCTCATGCCAGGGCCTCGCTCGCTGCCATGCCGAGGGCGCGGCAGACCATCGCCGCGACCAGCTCGCGGCGGTAGACGGCGTCGGTCTCGGGATCCTCCAAGGGGTCGATCGCCCCGGCGGCCGCGGCGCCCGCCGCCCGCAGCAACCACTCATGTAGCCGCTCGCCGCGCAGCACCGCCTCCGCCGCGGCGAGACGCCGCGGGCTCGCCTCGGCGCCGCCGAGGCCGATCCGCGCCTCGTGCACGACACCGCCCTCCAGCCGCAGCACCGCCACCGCCATCGCGAGCGCGTAGTCGCCCGGGCGGCGGCTGAATTCGGCAAACCCGACATGCGCGTCGTCGGGCAGCAGCGGCAGCCGCGCCTCGGCGAGCAGCTCGTCCGAACGCAGCGCCGTCGTCATCGCGCCCTGAAAAAAATCCGCAGCCGGAATCAGCCGCTCGCCGCGCTGGCTGACGGCGACGAACTCGGCATCAAGCGTTGCCGCGACGGCGCACCATTCCGCCGCCGGGTCGGCATGCGCCAGACTGCCGCAGAACGTGCCGCGCAGGCGGATCGGGTAATGCGCGAGATGGCGCACCGCGGCGGCGAGCAGCCGGCCGAGCGGCCCCTCGGCGACCGGGGCGGCGACCGGGGCGGCGAGCGGGGCGTGGAAGGCGGCGTGGCGCACCTGCGCGCCGATCCGCAGCCGCCCGTCACCGACGGCGAGCGTGTCGAGACCGGCTGTCCGGTTGATGTCGATCAGATGCGCCGGCGTCGCGAGGCGGAACGCCATCATCGGCACGAGGCTCTGGCCGCCGGCGAGGATTCGCCCATCCAGCGGCGCCAGCTCGGCCAGAAGCGCCACAGTCTCTCCGATCGTCGCCGGGCGATGGTAGGCGAAAGGCGCCGGCTTCACGTCGCTTCCTCCCGCTTTCTGCATGGCAGGCCCGCCGTCTTCCGGCCACAGCCTCGGCTGTTCTACTCTCGCGCAATCCTCTCCGAAAGTAGGACGATGACGACATCATACCAACGCACCTTACCGCGCCGACTGACGACGGCGATTGCCGCCGCCTCGCTGCTGCTGATCGCCGCCACGCAGCGCGGCGCCGGGCAGCAACCGGCTGCGGAGCGGCCGTCGCCGCCGCCGGACGAGTTGTGGACCGTGCCCGAGATCGGCGCGCTGCCGGACGACGCGCAGGGCCGCGAGGTGCGGCACGGCCGCGACCTCATCACCGCGACCTACGCCTATATCGGGCCGCAGGTGCGCGATCCGGCCAGGCGCTTCGCCGGCAACAGTCTGGCCTGCAGCAATTGCCATCTGCACGCCGGAACCAAGATGTACGGCCTGCCGATCTTCGGGCTGTTCGGGGACTACCCGCGCTACAGCCCGCGCTCCGGCGCGACCTCGACGATCGAGGACCGGATCAATCAATGCATGACGCGCTCGATGAACGGCAAGAAGCTGCCGGTCGCCGCGCCGGAGATGCTGGCGATCGTCGCTTATGTGAAGTTTCTGTCGGGCGGGGTCGCAGCGGGCGAGATCGTCCGCGGTCGTGGCGCCGGCAAGATGCCGGAACTGGAACGGCCGGCCGATCCCAAGCGCGGCGCGCAGGTCTACGCCAAGAACTGCAGTAACTGCCACGGCGCCGACGGTGCCGGCTACCTGCGGCAATGGCCGGCGCGCAACCCCGGCTACCTGTTCCCGCCGCTATGGGGACCCGGCAGCTTCAACG
>JBLMXS010000339.1:0-7906 GCA_050257895.1 Thiohalocapsa sp. | reverse complement strand
CAGCAATGACGACAACCGCCGCGGCGGCTTCTACGGCGGCGTCAGCGGCGGCGTGACCCGCCTGCCGTGAGGGCCAAGGCGACGAGCTGCGGCGTCATCGTCACTGATGGCAAGCGGCTGTTGCTCGGCCATGCCACCCGCTCGCCGCACTGGGACATCCCGAAAGGCCTGGCCGAGCCGGGCGAAACGCTGGTGGCCGCCGCCCGCCGCGAGCTCCGCGAGGAAACGGGGCTCGCCGCGCCGGAGGCGGAGCTCCAACCGCTCGGCGTCTTCCCCTATCTGCGCGGTAAGGATTTGGCGCTGTTCGTCTGGCGTCCGGCGGCGCTGCCCGACCCGGCGGCGCTCAGCTGCAGCACGCAGTTCGCCTTGAAGGGCTCGCTGCTGCCGGAATTCGACCGCTTCGGCTTGTTCAGCCCGGACGACGCTTTGGCCAGGGTCGGCAAGGGGCTCGCGGCGCTGCTGGCGCGGATTCTGCCCGAGGCGCTAGAGGGCGCTTCGGAATGAACCCCCGGTCGTGCTAAAGATGTGACATCTTTGACCCAAGGAGAGTGTCATGGCGAAATTGCGGCATATCGCGATCGCCGCCGAGGACCCGGTGGCGATGGCCGAGTTCTACAAGAAGGCGTTCGATTTCGTCGAGGTCGGGCGGCCGAATGGCGTCCTGGCCGACGGCGTCTTCCTGTCGGACGGCACCCTCAACATGGCGATCCTCAAGTTCAAGACCGACCAGCTCGGCAAGGGCATGGAGTTCCGCGGCATCCACCACTTCGGCGTCCTGGTCGACGACGTAGAGGAATTCACGAAGAAGCTCGAGAGCCTCGGCGCCGAGCACTATATCGACCAGGGCCAAGGCGGCCACCAGGCCGGGTATTTCGAGAAGAAGTTCTACGGGCCGGAGCATATCCTGTTCGACATCGCCGAGCATGGGTGGGCCGGCGCCGAGGCACTGCCCGAGCCGGCTAAAGAAGCCGCCGAGTAGAGGAGGAGCCGCGCCATGGCCAAACTGCGCCACCTTGCCATCGCCTGCAAAGATCCCGACAAGATGGCCGAGTTCTACATGAAGGCGTTCGACTTCAAGAATGTCCGCACCAGCGACGGGCCCCTCGCCTACGGCCATCACCTGAGCGACGGGACGATCGATCTCGCGATCCTGCGCTTCAAGAGCGACCAGATCGGCAAGGGGATGGACTACACCGGGCTGCACCATTTCGGCATCCTGGTCGAGGACCTCGACGAGGCGGCGAAGAAGGTCACCGGGCTCGGCGGCACCCACTACATGCACCAGGAGAACCCCGAGCGCGTCGGCGGCTTCGAGACGAAGATGTACGGCCCCGAGGGCGTCCTGTTCGACATCGCCGAACACGCCTGGACCGGCAGCGAGGCATTGCCGGCCGCCGTCAAGGACGCGGCGGAGTAGACGGTAGCGCTCCTGCTAACGTCATGGCCGGGCTTGGCCCGGCTTGACCCGGCCATGACGCAGGGATGACAAACAAGCCGATCGTCGGAGTGGATGTTTCGAAAGGCTGGCTCGATCTCTGTCTGAACGAGAAGGCGGCAGTCGAGCGGTTCGACAATCAGGGCGAGGCAATCGGTGCCTAATATAATGCCCGCCGGGCTGGGTCTTGACCCAGGAGGGGCTGCCGAGCACCGACCCGTTGGAGGCGCGCGAGAAGGGCGGCTATCTGACCTGCTCGGCGGCTCGCCGAAAACTCGACTACGAGGGCTACGGGCTCGCGGTGATGGTCAACATCCTCGGCTCGTGCCTCTCCGGCGCGACCCTGATCACCGACCCGATGCACACCAAGAAGCCGCAGGGCAACGACGTCAGCCACTGCTTTATCGCGATCGACCCCGGCCTGTTCCGCGACGGCTGAGGAATTCGCCGCCGATGTCGGCCGCCTGTGCGACGATCTGCGCGCGACGCGGCCGGTCGACCCCGCCCAGCCGGTGATGGGCGACCCGCAGTGGCGGAACGCCGTGGAGCGTCGCCGCACCGGCATCCCGGTCGGCCCCGGCCTCCTCGGCCAGATCCGCCAGATCGCGCAGGCCTCGGCTGCGCCATGGCTGCTCGATTGACGCCCAACGCAGGCAATTCATTTGTCATCCCGGCGTAGGCCGGGGTCCATTTCTCGACTGCTCGTGCCGTGGCCGGCATGGATCCCGGCCTACGCCGGGATGACAATCGTTTTATGGGATGACAATCGTTTTAAATGACCCCCTCTTCGGCCAGCCGCTCGACTTCGGCGGAGGTGCGGCCAAGAAGTTCGGTCAGCACCCATAGATTGTCTTCGCCGTAGCAGGGGGCGCCGCGGTTGGTGATGCCGCCGATATGGGCCGGCGTCCGGCTGAATTTCATCGGCAGTTCGTAGATCGGCCAGGTGCCGATCTTGGTGCCGGTGACCTCGGTCAGCCAGTCGAAGTGGCGCAATTGCGGGTCGTAGTCGACGCGGTCCTCGGCGTTCTGGCACACCCCGGCCGGAACGCCGGCATGCTGCAACTTCATCATCAGGTCGTAGCGGTCCTGCGTCCGCGTCCAGCTCTCGATCGCCGCATCCAGCGAATCCTGGTGCTGCAGGCGGTGTTCGAGCGTGGCAAAGCGGCGGTCGTCGAGCCAGCCCTCGTGCTCGGCCACTTCGGCCAGGGCGCGGAATTCGAGGTCGGTGAAGCAGGCGATCGCGATCCAGCGGTCCCTGCCGCGGCAGCGATAGGCGCCGTGCGGCGCCGCCTGTTTGTACGGCGAGCGGTTGCCGTAGCGCTGGAAGCGGCGCTCGTTGGCCGACCAGTCGAGGATCGTCGCGCCGGTCAGGAAGATGCCGCTTTCGCATTGCGAGGCGTCGATCCACTGGCCTTCGCCGGTGCGCTCGCGGTGATAGATCGCGCCGAGCAAGGCCAGCGCATAGCCGTAGGCGCCCATCCAGTCGAGATAGGAATAGCCCCAGCTGACCGGCATCGCCGGCTCCGGCAGGCCCGACATCTCGGCCTGGCCGCCGAAGGCTCCCGCCACCGGCCCGACCGTGCGCATCCGGCCATAGGTGCCATGCGCCCCCATGCCCGATTGCTGGATGTAGATGATGTCGGGCCGGATCGCCTTCATCACGTCGTAGCCTAGCCCGAGCCGCTGCAATACGCCGGGCGAAAACCCCTCGGCGACAACATCGCAGAGCCGGATCATGTCCTTGGCGATCTGCAGCCCCTTGGGGTGGCGGATGTTCAGGGAGATGCCGCGCTTGCCGGCATTCTTGTTGTTGAACTGGCCGCCCATGTCGCTGTCGCGCACGCCGGGCAGCGGCCCGGTCGCGACGTCGCGCGCCGCGCGGCCGCCGACCGGCGCCATCGCCGCCAGCCGGGTGTCGGGGTTGTCCTTCCACTCGACCTTGAAGCTCTCGGCGCCCATCGCGGCGAGAAAGCGGGTGCCGCCGGCCGAGGCGAGGAACCACGCGAAATCGAGGATGCGGATCCCCTGAAGCGGGAACGGCTTGTCGTGCATCGCAGAGCGCCGCGGGTTGATGACGCGCCGCGGCTCGGCCGGCACGCTCGGGCCGCGGCGCGCTTCGCCGAGCACGGCGGCGGTGTCTTCGCCAAGCAGCGGCGCGCGCCTGCCGACCTGCCAGCTGGTCTTGTTGGAGAGCCATTTCGAGGTCGGGTAGCGGAAGCTGCGCCCCAGCTCGGGATGCGGCACGTCGGCGAAGGTCTTGCGGGTCAGCCAGTGCTCGTCGAGCGCGTTCTCGTGCGGCTTCCGTAAGGGCGCCCACAGGAACCCCGCATCCTGCGCCTCGCGCCACGGCATGTCCTTGTAGGTCCAGGCGCGCACAAAGCGCTGCACGACGTCGAGCATATGCGCCCGCGCCTCGTCGCTGCCGGCGCTGCCGGGGACTTGCCGCGCCTTCAGATCGGTGTCGGGCGGCGGTGGCTGCAAATCGGCCTCGGCGTGGTACTTGCTCAGCATTGGGATCAGGTTCTTCAGGTCGCGCGCCCCCATGCCGTGGGTGATGAACCAGCGCCCGTCCTTGGTGTGGCAGATGCTCGGGGAGTGGTTGGGGAATTCCGAGGAATGGCGGCAGGTCAGCCGCCACAACGGCACCCGCCGCATCACCCAGAACATGACGTCCTGCTCGGTGTTCTTCGACACCGCCTCGTGGATCGCCACCGCGACGTCCTGCCCCTCGCCGCTGCGGTGGCGGTGGATCAAGGCGGCGATGATGCCGGTCGCCAGCTGCTCCCCGGCGATGTGGTAGGCGTGCCAGATCTGCGGCGCGATCGGCGGCGTGTCGTATTCGAAATTGGGGTCGGGGTCGTAGCCGCAATTCATCATGATCCCGCCGAGCGCGAGATGAATGAGGTCGGAGCCCTTGAACTCGGCCCACGGCCCGTCGTCGCCGAACGGCGTCATCCGCGCCGTCACGAGCTGCGGAAAGCGGGTGTTGAGGGCGGCGCGGTCGAGGCCGACCGCGGCGTTGACGGCGCCGCAGCTGGCGTCGAGCAGGATGTCGGCGCCGCCGAGGAGGCGCAGCAGCCGCTCGCGCCCCTCTTCCTGCTGCAGGTCGAGCACGACCGATTTCTTGTTGCGGTTGTAGTTCCAGAAGAACAGGGAGCGCTCGAGCCCCGGCTCGTCGTCGAGGAAGGGGCCGATGCGGCGCGTCGCGTTGCCTTCGGGCGGCTCGATCTTGATCACCTCGGCGCCGAGCCCGGCGAGCAGCAGCCCGCAATATTCGGCCCGCTCGTCCGCGACCTCGATAACCCGGAGCCCTTGGAGCATGCCGGGCCCGGCATCGCCGAGCATCTCCCCCAAGCCGCGCGACTTCGCCTCTTCCGCCACCTTTTCCTCCCGCATTGCCGATTTCGATTGGAGGCGGGCGATCGGCTGCTGTCAACGGACGCGATGCTTTCGTCGTCATTCCCGCGAAAGCGGGAATCCAGGGGCCGGCCCCAAAGCAGTTGCCCTGAACTCCGCTTTCGCGGAGGTGACGACAACGATGCGGCTGCTCATGCCGCGGGGGCGAAATTTAGGCGAGACAGGAGCCGGGATGGGGTCGATTATCGTGAACCAAGCGAGCCACGAGGGAACCGCGCCATGATCACCAAGTTCGACAGCTCCTATTACGGCACCGCCGACATGGAGAACCTTGGCTACAAGGGGACGCCGATCAACGAGCGCCGCTATTCGCAGAAGGAACTGCAGAAGGCGCTGCACAAGGTCGTCGACTATGCCAAGTGCATGGACGAGCGCGGCTACAACACGTTCTGGATGGCCGAGCACCACTTCCAGCCGGAAGGCACCGAGCTGATCCCGAACCTGTTGATGATGGCGATGCACCTGTGCGGCGTCACCCGCAACATCAAGATCGGCTGCGGCTTCAATGTCGTGCCGATGTGGCACCCGCTGCGGCTGGCGGAAGACTACGCGATGGCCGACATCCTGACCGGCGGTCGGGTGATCTTCGGCGTCGCGCGCGGCTACCATACGCGCGAGGTCGAGACCTTCGGCAGGCCGCTGATAGACCAGGCCGCCAATCGAGAGGATTTCGAAGAAGGCGTCGAGGTCATCTTCAAGGCGTTCGAGGGAAAGCCGTTCTCGCACAAAGGCAAGTACTACACGATCCCGCCGGAGGTGCCGTATCGCGGCTACACGCTCAAAGAGATCACGCTGGTGCCGGGGCCGGAGCATCTGCCGGTCGAATGCTGGCAGCCGATACAATCGGGCACGGAGCGCGCCTTCGACTTCATGGCGAAATACGGCATCAGCGGCGTGATCGGCGGCGGCTCGGCCGAAGGCGGCGCCGTCGAGCGCCACATGGTCGGCTTCCAGCAGGCCTACGCGCGGCGCGGCGTCAAGCTCGAACTCGGCGAGAAGCTGGCGCTCGGCTACCAGTTCCACATCGCCGAAAGCCGCGAGCAGGCGATCCGCGAGGCGGCGCCGCATTACGAAGAGAACATGAAGATGTTCGGCGAATTGCGCCTGGTGCGGGCGCTTTCCGACGAGCAGATCGCCGCGATGCGCGACCCCGCGCTTGCCGGCACCGTCAACCTGCCGAGGATCGAGGACGCGGTAAAGGCGGGCGGCTTTCTCGCCGGCCGACCGGAGGACATCATCGAGCAGCTGAAGGCCGTCGAGAAGCGCTATCCGGGGCTCGACCGCGTCATCTGCGCGACCCCGCTCGGCACCCCGCTCGACATCCAGCTGCAGGACCTCGACCGCTTCGCAAAAGAGGTGATGCCAGCTTTCCGCCCCTCGCCGGTCGCCGCCGCCGCGAAATAGCCGCTTCCTGCGCACGCGACGCGGGTCCCGGCGCAGGCCGGGACCCCTTGCTCCGCCGCGCCGTCCCCTTACGCCGGGTAGTCAACGCGCCGGCGGCGTCTTTACAATAAAATCGCTCGATTTCGCCTCGCCTGCAATCAGCCGGTCGCCGCGGATCGGGATCGTCGCGAGGCGGCGCTTGCCCAGCATCAGCGCCACCTCGAAGCCGCCGAGCTTCGCGCCATCGGCGATCCCCTCGATGGCCCAGATCGCCTGCGGCCCATCGGCGGTGCCGGAGGCGGGCGGCCCGCCGTCGCGCGGCGCCTTCCCGTCGAGCCAAACCAGCGCTGCCGTGTGCGCCAGCCCCATCGCGAGATCGTCGTCCGGCGCTTTCGCGTAGATGTCGACCGCCGATAGCTTGCCGGCGTCATTGCCGTAGGCGATATGGCCGAGCAGCCCGGCGGCCGCCTCCTTGTCGCTCACATTGCCGTCGAAGGCGGCCCAGCGGACGGTGCGCGGCTTGGCGTTTGGCGCCTCCGCCCAGGCGGCGCTGCCGAGCGCCGCGTCGCCGGTGGCGGTGTACAGCGCCTTGCCGGTTTCCGCGGCATGCACGCGGTGGACATCGGCGCCGGCGCAGCAGCCGGGCATCGTCGCCACCGCGTAGCGCTCGCCGACAATCCGGCCGTGCGCTCCCGGTTCGCTGAACGAGGCCAGGGTCTTGGCATCCGCGGTCGACAGGTCCTTGATCTCGAAGGCGACGCTCGAGGCCGGGTCGACCCCCTCGGCGTCGGTGCGGCGACGCACATCGCTGGTGATCGTGGCGAGCCGCGCATGGTATTTCTCGCCGTCGAACAGCGCGTAGGGCACGAGACGCGCATTGCGGCTGCGCATCGCGACCGTGCCGTCCGCCGTCGTCTCGACCCGCACCTCCGATGTAGCGGAGAACATATGCGTCGTCTGGGCGGCCGCGGTGACGGCGGCAAGCGCCAAGGCGGCGGCAACGCCTGCGAGGATGAACCTCATGCAACGAGCTCCCCGATCCCGATCCGATCGCGGCGTCATACCACGGCCTCGGAGCGGGGGCATCTTGCCCGCCAACAGCCGGGCGGGGCCCTCGCCGTCCCCGATGCGGTTGTCGCTCGTCTTCGTCGTGGCGGCGGTGCTGGCGCGGCTGCCGGCCGCCGCCTCCGCGGAAACCGCCGCCCCCGGCGTGTTCGACACGCCGCTGGCGGTGCAGCGCGTGGCGCTGCCGACACGCGCCGGCGGGCCTGACAAAAACCAGCTGACGTGCTTCGACTTCAAGGATTTGCGCGTCAGGCAGCTCGACCAGGGGGAAGTCGGGGCGGCGCTGCTGGCAATCCTGCCGCTGCGTCCGCAGGAGCCGCCGGGCCCCTGCGGCAAGGCGAAAGCGGCCGGCGAGATTGTCATCCCGGCCGCTTCGTGGAGCGGCTACTTCAAGGGCGCGCGCAACGGCTTTGTCCTGTTCGACGCCGCCGACGGCACCGATGGCGCGCTCGGCTTCGCCGTCTTTCACGGCGGCAGCGGCAGGAAGCTGTTTGCCGATCTGGCGGTCGGCGATCTGCGCGCCGCCGAACCCGCCGGCGACGGCATCGTGCTGCGCTACCGCCGCGCCATCGCCGCCGCCTGCTCGATCGTCCGCGACGGGGCGGC
>JBLMXS010000338.1:0-5058 GCA_050257895.1 Thiohalocapsa sp. | reverse complement strand
GGTGATGAGGTAGAGGCTGGCGCCGGGCTGCCGGCTGCGCACCTCGATGGCGTCGACCAGGGCTGCCAGTCCGCCGACCCGCGCCTGGTCGGCGAGGCCCGCCAGATCGGCAGCGATCGTCTGGCGCAGTTGCTCGGTAAGCAACTGGTTGGTGGCGTAGGAGATGTAGAGGACGAAGGCGAGGGCGAAGATCGTGAAGACGGCGATATAGATTGCCGACAGCTTGAAGGCGGTGGTGCGGACGACCTTACCGAGCAGCGTCACGGATCATGTATCCGGCGCCACGCACCGTATGCAGGAGCGGCTCGCCGAAGCCCTTGTCGATCTTCGCCCTGAGGCGCGAGACGTGCACGTCGATGACGTTGGTCTGCGGGTCGAAATGATAGTCCCACACGTTTTCGAGCAGCATCGTGCGGGTGACGACGTGGCCCGCGTTGCGCATCAGGTATTCCAAGAGCTGGAATTCGCGCGGCAACAGATCGATCGCCTTGTCGCCGCGCCTGACCGAGCGGCTCAAGAGATCGAGTTCGAGGTCGGCGACGCGCAGCTTCGTGACGCTCGCCGTCTCGCCGCCGCGCCGCAGCAGCGCCTCGATGCGCGCCAGGAGTTCGCTGAACGCGAACGGCTTGACGAGATAGTCGTCGCCGCCCGAGCGCAGGCCCTTGACCCGGTCATCGACGCTGCCGAGCGCCGAGAGGATCAGCGCCGGCGTGCGGATCCCGGCGCCGCGCAAGGCGCCGAGCAATGCCAGCCCGTCCATCCCCGGCAGCATGCGGTCGAGGATGATGGCGTCGTAGCGGCCGGAGGTCGCGAGGAACAGCCCGTCGCGGCCGTCGCCGGCATGGTCGATGGCGTAGCCGCTCTCGCTCAGCCCTTTCGCCAAATAGGAAGCGGTTTCGCGGTCGTCCTCGACGATCAGCAGCTTCATCGATTGTTGCGTGAAATTGCTTCCGGTGGCGTCGGCGATTAGGAACCTGCTAAGCTTTGCTATCGGACAATCACGGCGGATGTGCGGCGCCGGACCGGGAGCCGCTTTCCACTGTTTGCGTCGTCAGCACCTTGGCAAGCCGCGGCAGAAGCGCGACGGAGCTCTGCGATGGCAAGCGATGGATCTCAGGTGGTTGCGCCGCACAACACAAGCAAGTCAGCCAGCATCCTCATCGTCGAAGACGAGGCGCTGGTCGCCAGCTACATCGAGGAGGTGCTCGCCGGGTCGGGTTTCGCCGTCGCTGGCGTCGCCGCTTCCGGTGCCGAAGCGCTGTCGCTGGCGGCGGAGCACAGACCTGCCCTGGCGCTCGTCGACATCCGGCTGAGCGGGCCGATCGACGGCATCGAGCTGGCGTGTCAGCTGCGCGAGCGGTTCCAGGTGCCGGCGATCTTCCTGTCCGGGCTTGTCGATTCTCGCACCGCCGAACGGGCGCGCGCGGCGCAGCCGCTTGGCTTTCTCGGCAAGCCGTTTCTGCCGAGCCAGGTGTTTAACGCGATCGAGCGGGCCTTGAGCCGCTCGAGCGGCTGACCGAGCCGAGGCCGGCACCACCGGCCTCTGGCCGGCATGCCGGCGGGAGGCCGGCGGTCCAACAACTGTCGTTGCGGCGGAACGCCACAGCCGCCACCGGCATCGCCGGCGATGGTGGATTTGACCTTGACCCCGCTCGCATTCGACCGATCTATTGCGTACCAATCCGGTCCGAATTGGGCCTTCGCGCTGCGTGGGCGGCCATGATCATTCTGTCGAAGCTCGCCGATTACGGCGTCATCGTCGCGACGCATCTGGCGGCGCATCCCGAGCAACAGGCGACCGCGGCGGCGATTGCCGCCGCCACAAGGCTGCCGCCGGCGACCGTGGCGAAGCTGTTGAAGGCGCTGGCGCATGCCGGACTCGTCACGGCGACGCGCGGCGCCGCCGGCGGCTATCGCCTCGCCCGCCAGCCGATGGCGATCTCGGTGGCCGAAGTGGTCGCGGCGATCGACGGCGCGATCGGCATGACGCAATGCTCCATCCACGCCGCCGATTGCGAGCGCACCCTCTACTGCCCGACGCGGCCGCACTGGGCTGCCATCAACCGCGCCGTCGGCGCCGCCCTGTCGGCGGTCTCGCTGGCCGAGATGATCATGCCGCGCCCATTCGCCGCGCTGCCGGCGGGTTTTGCCGATATGCCGGCGCCACCGGCCTGACGCCAGCTTCACGGGACAGAAGATGAGCACATCCCTCGACGCGCCCAACGCCCCGACTGCCCGGGACACGATCCGTTCGCTCTCGCAGGAGGGCTACAAATACGGCTTCGTGACCGACATCGAAGCCGATAGCGCGCCGCCCGGCCTCAACGAGGATACGGTGCGCTTCATCTCGATGAAAAAGGGCGAGCCGGAGTGGCTGCTCGAGTGGCGGCTGCAGGCGTTCCGCGCCTGGCAGGAGATGGCGTCTCCCGATTGGGCGAAGCTCAACATCGCGCCGATCGACTACCAGGCCGCCACCTACTATTCGGCGCCGAAGCAGACGGCCGGCCCGAAATCATTGGACGAGGTCGACCCCGAGCTGCTGCAGATGTACGAAAAGCTCGGCATCCCGCTGAAGGAGCGCGAGGCGCTGGCCGGCGTCGCCGTTGACGCCGTATTCGACAGCGTCTCGGTCGCCACCACCTTCAAGAGCCAGCTCGCCGAACTCGGCATCGTCTTCTGCTCGTTCGGCGAGGCGGTGCAGGAGCATCCCGAGCTGGTGCGCCGCTATCTCGGCACCGTGGTGCCGCAGAACGACAATTTCTTTGCGGCGCTCAACTCGGCGGTGTTCAGCGACGGCTCCTTCGCCTACATCCCGCCGGGCGTGCGCTGCCCGATGGAACTCTCGACCTATTTCCGCATCAATGCCGCCAAGACCGGGCAGTTCGAGCGCACCTTGTTGATTGCCGACAAGGGCGCCTATGTCAGCTACCTCGAAGGCTGCACCGCGCCGCAGCGCGACGAAAACCAATTGCACGCCGCCGTCGTCGAGCTGATCGCTCACGAGGACGCGCAGATCAAGTATTCGACGGTACAGAACTGGTATCCAGGCGACGCCGAGGGCAAGGGCGGCATCTACAATTTCGTGACCAAGCGCGGCGCCTGCCGCGGCGCGCGCGCGAAGATCTCGTGGACGCAGGTGGAGACCGGCTCGGCGATCACCTGGAAATACCCGAGCTGCATTTTGGAGGGCGACGATTCGGTCGGCGAATTCTATTCGGTGGCGATCACCAACAACCGCCAGCAGGCCGATACCGGCACCAAGATGATCCATATCGGCCGCAACACCTCGTCGACGATCATCTCGAAGGGGATCTCGGCCGGACGCGGCCAGAACACCTATCGCGGCCTGGTGCGCGTGCAGCCGCGGGCGCGGAATGCGCGCAACTACACACAATGCGACTCGCTCCTGATCGGCGACCGCTGCGGTGCCCATACCGTGCCCTATGTCGAGGTGCGCAACCCGTCGGCGCGCATCGAGCACGAGGCGACGACCTCGAAGATTTCGGACGATCAGCTGTTCTATTGCCGCCAGCGCGGTCTGTCGGACGAGGACGCCTTGTCGCTGATCGTCAACGGCTTTTGCCGCGAGGTCCTGAAGGAATTGCCGATGGAATTCGCGGTCGAAGCGCAAAAACTGCTCGCCGTCAGCCTCGAAGGCAGCGTCGGATAATCATGCGATGAGCGACGGAACGATCACCCTCGAATTGGTCGGCGCTCGATTGATAGCGCTGACGGTGGACGTACGCGACTTGCAGCAGCGCGCCGGCACTCTGGAGACACGCTTCTCGGCCCTCGAACGACGGTTCAGTGCCTTGGAGAACCGCTTTTCCGGGCTTGAGGCGCGGATGGATGCAATGGAAGAACGGTTAGGCCGACTTGAAGATCGAATGGGTCGCCTGCTGTCGCTGGTCGTGCGCATCGCGGAGCGGCAGGGAGTGCAGGACTAATGCAGGTCTATCGGTGATAATGCAGGTCTATCAGTAATGCTTGAAATCAAAAACCTGCACGCGCGCCTCGCCAATGACGGGCGCGAGATCCTCAAGGGGATCGACCTCAATGTTGGCGCCGGTGAGGTGCATGCGATCATGGGGCCGAACGGCTCCGGCAAGTCGACCTTGGCGGCGGTGCTGGCCGGGCGCGACGGCTACGAGGTGACCGAGGGCAGCATCCGCTATCAGGGGCGCGACCTCCTCGACATGGCGGCCGACGAGCGGGCGCGCGAGGGACTCTTCCTCGCCTTCCAGTACCCGGTCGAGATCCCCGGCGTGAACAACACCTATTTCCTGCGCGCCGCGGTCAATGCCGGGCGCCGGCACCGCGGCGAGCCCGAGCTCGACGCCGGCCAGTTCCTGCGTCTGGTGCGCGCCAAATTGAAGCTGCTCGACATCGGCGACGACCTCTTGCAGCGCCCGGTCAATGTCGGCTTCTCCGGCGGCGAGAAGAAGCGCAACGAAATCTTCCAGATGGCGATGCTGGAGCCGAAGCTGGCGCTCCTCGACGAGACCGACAGCGGCCTCGACATCGACGCGCTGCGCATCGTCGCTAACGGCGTCAATGGGCTGCGCGCGGCCGACCGCGCCATCGTGATGATCACGCATTACAAGCGGCTGCTCGATTATGTCGAGCCCGACCACGTGCACGTACTGCAGGACGGCCGCATCATCCAGTCCGGCGACAAGAGTCTGGCGGCCGAACTGGAGCGCCGCGGCTACGGCACATTCGCCGAGCATCCCGACGCGGCGTGAGCGACGATGTTTAGCAACGACATCATTGTCATTCCGGGGCGCTGCGGTCGATCCCGGAATGACAGGAATGTGCAATGAGCGCCGTCATCGATTTCCCGGTGAAGCCCGAGGCGCGGCCCTATCTCGACGCGTTCGCGCCGGCTGCCGAACCCGCTTGGCTGGCGGAATTGCGGCGGCGCAGCCTTGCGCGCTTCGCCGAACTCGGCTTCCCGAGCCGCAAGAGCGAGCGCTGGCGCTATCTCGACCTGCAGCCGCTCGCCGAAGCGCCGCTGCCGCCGGCATCGCCCCCTTCCGAGCGGCTGTGCCAAGCGAT
>JBLMXS010000337.1:0-5113 GCA_050257895.1 Thiohalocapsa sp. | reverse complement strand
GGCACCACCGGGCACACCGTGTCGGCGCTCGACACCGGGATCGCATCGGGCAACGAGGCGCCCAGAGCATGCAGCAAGGTCGAGCGGTGGCTGTAGAGGACGCCCTTTGGGTTGCCGGTGGTGCCCGAGGTGTAGCATAGCGAAGAGGCCGTCCACTCGTCGAACTCCGGCCACTCGAAGCCCGCTTCGCTCTCCGCCTCAACCAGCTCGTCATACACCGCCAGTACGGGCAGGCTGGTCTCCGCCGGCTCGAGCAGCACGAGCCGGCAGTCGCGCGGCAGCTGCGGATGCAGCCGCTCGATGAGAGGGAGAAAACTCGTCTCGACGAACAGCAGTCGGTCCTGCGCATGGTTGACGATATAGACGATCTGCTCGTCGAACAGGCGCGGGTTGATCGTGTGGCACACCGCGCCGATGCCGGAGATCCCGTAATACAATTCGAAATGCCGGAAATTGTTCCATGCCAGCGTGCCGACCCGGTCGCCGGGCTCGATGCCGAGCCGCTGCAGCCCCCTTGCGAGTCGCCGCGCCCGCCGTTCGGCCGCGGCATAGTTATAGCGGTGGATGCTCCCGTCAACCAGGCGCGAGACGATCTCGGTGTCGCTATGGAACCGGGCGGCATGGCGGATCAGCATCGACACCAACAGAAGCTGCTCCGACATCAGCCCGCGCATCCTCTCCTCCCATTGTCTATTCCGGGCAACATTCCGGCCCGCAATATAACCCCAGCTGCCACCGGGGGTGATCGCATTTGACGCGCTTGCCTCCCTCTCCCCTTGATGGGGAAGGGTCCGGGTGGGGTGAGCGCGCCGTCTGGCGACCTCCACGAACCGTTAGAAGCGGCCCGACCACCCCCTCCCGAGCCCTCCCCATCACGGGGAGGGCTTGCAAATCGACGCCCGGCACCACCCACAACGACCGCCAGCGCGGCATGGAGCGCATCCCACCCCCTTGGACGGATTGGCCGCAGCCGGCAGCCCGGGTAGGATCGCGTGATGGCCGCCTCGTCTGCTCTTGCCGTCGCGCCGCCGCCGGACGAACCGCCACCGGACGAGCCGCTGCTCCCCCGTCGCGGCTGGCTGCGCCATGTCGCAGGATTGGCGCACCATCGCCACTGCCGCGTGGCGCTCGGCGCCGTCGCCTTTGCCGACAGCTCGTTCCTGCCGGTGCCGCCGGATCTGCTGCTGGTCCCGATGGTCCTGTTCCGCCGCGAGAAATTGCGCCTGTTGCTGGCGATCTGCACAATCGCCTCCTCGCTCGGGGCGGTGCTCGGCTATCTGATCGGCTATCAGCTGTGGGGCCTGGTCGGTGCGCCGCTAGTCGAATTCTACGGCTACACCGACAAGTTCTACGCCTTTCAGCATCTCGTCGCGGTCTGGGGCGTGTGGATTATTCTCGCCAAGGCGTTCACGCCCATCCCGTTCAAGGTTGCGGCGATCGCCGCCGGCGTTGCCGCCATGGACCCCATTGCCTTCATGCTCGCCACCGTTATCGGACGGGGTCTGCATTTCGCGATGGTCGGAGCGCTTCTGGCGGTGTGCGGGGAGCGCCTCCTGGTGCTGATCGCGCGCTATGAGCGGCGGCTGGCCATCCTGTCGCTGCTGGCGGTGATCGTTCTCGCGCTGGCGTGGTTTCTCAGATGAAGGGCGGATCCTGGCGGAGAGCGGCAATGGCGCAGACGGTCGCGGTCATGGTGGGGGTGGCGAGTGCAGGGGGCGCCGCTTCCGCCGACCCGGCGGTCAACTTCGCCGGCAGCAACTCGACCTTCGCCGGCGATTGCCATGGCCAGGACGCCAGCCTCGCCGGCAGCAACAATACCGCGACGATCCGCGGCGCCTGCCGCGCCTTCCAGATCGCCGGCGACGACAACCGGGTGCTGATCGACATGGCGGCGGGTGGTACGATCAAGGTCTACGGCAACAACAACCGGGTCAGCTGGACCGCCAACGGCAATGTCGAAATCACCACGGTCGGCCCCGGCAACACCGTCACCCGCGCCCGTTAGGCGAAGAGAGCAGGAGACACCGCGATGTCGTATATCTACGTCGTCCAGATGAACATTCCGGCCGAGCACGAAGCCGAGTTCAACCGCGTCTACGACACCCAGCACGTGCCGATGCTGCGCCAGGTCCCGGGGGTGCGCAACGTCAGCCGCTACCGACTCGAAAAGTCGAACGACCCGCGCATGCAGCAATACCTGGCGATCTACGAGATCGATTCGCCCGAGATCGTCGACAGCCCGGCGTGGAAGGAAAAGGGCGAATGGGGCGACTGGGCCCCGAAGATCCGCCCGCACACCACCGAGCGCCACCACAGCTTCTTCAAGAAGATCTGAGGGCGACCACAACGACGCTGCCTCACCCCCGGTTCAAGGCCCGGGATGAGCTCGGCGCCGCGCTGCCCGCTTACTCGGCCGCGAGGCGGTCCGCAGGCGCGGCGCTCGGGACGGCGACGCTGTTCGCCATGAGGTAGGTCGCCTTGTTGGTCTCGACGTTGAACTCTGGCAACCCCTGACGCCGCGCGAACTGGCGGCGCGCCTGCAGCCGCTCGGCCAGTTCAAGGTGGTTGCCGATATCGAAGAACTCGACCGCGTTCTTGTGGTACTGGGCGAATTCGAGAAAGGCGTGGGTGCGCGACGCGATGATGCGGCAGCCCAGTTCGAGCGCCTGCGAGATCGGCCCCGAAGAGGATTGTCCGACCTCGAGGTAGGGGAAGACGACCGACTCGCAGATCGCCATGCCGGACAGAAAATCGGCTTCGTCGAGCGCCCCCATGAAGTGAATGCGGCCGGAAAGGTCGCGCGGGTGCGACGCCACCAGCTCACGCAGGCCGGCCTCCGCATTGACGACAAGTTGCGGTGTGGCGCGGTCCCCGTCGGACGCCAGCTCGTCGTACAGCGTGGCATCGACATACGCCTGTTCGAGCAGCGAGGAGACATAGGGATGCCGCGGCTGGCGCGCCGCGATTTCGTGCGGGTGGACGCCGCCGAACACCAACAGATGGAAGTTCTCCGGCAAGTGGCGGAGTGCCTGAATGGCTGTCGCGATCCCCTTGTACTCGTTGAGGAAGCCAAAGACGCCGACGAGCGTCGCATCGGCCGGCAGCGCGTCCAGCATGGCAAAGCGGCGTCGCGAGGCGCTGCCGCGAATGGCCTCGACCTCGCCGCTTTCGAGATAGGCCAGCGGATGATCGAACACGCGGTCGATGCCGTAGAGGTATCGAACGTCGTTCAGATCCCGGCGATTGTGGACAACGGCGCTAACGCTTTTTATGCGCTGCAGGCGGCGCAAATGCTGCGCAATGCCCTGCGACAGCAAATGGCCGCGGCGGAAATTGGCGCGCAGGCGGGCCGCCTCCCGGACGTTGAGGGTCAGCGCCGCCTTGGCGAACGCCGCAGCGTCGAATCGCGGCGGCTGCAGGAGCGTGTGGAAGGTGACCGACAATCGCGGCGCGGCTGCCGTCAGCCAGCAGAACCGGCGGTAGATGTCGCCTCCGTAGCGGCCGAGCGTACCGTATTCGAGCTGCAGGTTGACCGCATCGAAAGCCCGGATCGCTTGGCAGATTTCCTCGACGTGCCGATCGCCATGTCCGCGCAGCCGCCGGTGCGGGCTGCGCAGCAGATACTGGTCGAGGTTGAACACGGTGACGTCGAACGACTGATCGAGCTGCCGGCGCAGCGCGGTCGTATAGGCGGCGATGCCGCACAACTTGCTGCTGGTCGAGACGATCGCCAGCCGCTCGCGGCGCGGCGGCGGCGGCGCGAACTGCTGATGTCCGGCGGTGACCCATGCAGCTGCGGTGCGGAATGTGGCTGTCGGCATCGTGCTTTCCGTCAGAGTGCGCGCAGGCCAATGCGCCGGCTGGGTTATGCTCATGCGAGGTGATCGCGGATCGATTGCAGTGCCAGGCCGCCGATCGCCCAGACCGCAAAGGCAAACAGGGCGATCGTGGCAAGCGAGCGCCAGCGGCGCGGGTAGAGGGCTGCTTCGGGCAGGCTCGGTGGGACGAAGCTGGCGACGAAGACGCGCTGCCGGTCGGCGTTGGCGCGAGCCTGGTCAAGGCTTTGCAGCGCATGCTGGTAGGCAGTCTCGGCGAATTTCTGCTCGCTCTGCAGCTCTTCGTACGCGGCCAGGGCGCCCGACAGGGTGTCGCTTCGCGCGGTGTTGCCGGTCAGCTCATGCGCCAGCTCGCGCTGCTGTGCAACAAGCGCCCGAATGCGGGCCCGCAGTACCTTGATCGACGGCGCATCGTCGCGCATGTAGCTGCGCAGCGTTTCCAGCTGCGTGTTGGCCCGCACGAGCTGTTCGCGCAATCGCGTCGCCAGCGCACCGGTTGCTTCGGCGGTCTTGGCGGGATCGATCAGCCCCTCGCGGTCGCGAAACGCCCGGATTTCGGCAAGCACCGATTTCAGCCGCGCCTCGGCGTGCGCCAGCCCGGCCTCCGACTGTTGCAGCGCGTCGCGGCGGGCGCGCGCAGATAGGTCGTTCACGAGCTCTTCGCAGGCCTTGATCGCGTCCGACAGCCGCAGGGCATCGGCGGCCGCAAAGGCGCGCACCCGCACCGTGACGGTGCCGGTGGCCGGATCGTAGAACGGGTCGACCTGCCCTTTCCAGTAGCGCACGACCTCCTCGATCGGCGCCGCCGCCGGCAGCCGCGCCCACCAATCGGCCTGCGGCGCCGCCAGTAGCCGGCGCAGGTCGAGCGCGCCGTCAAGCCGGTCGACGATCGCGCGGCTGGTCATGTACTGGACCAGGACCTGCGACTCGAGCGCCGCCGGCGCGTGCGCGGCGTTTCCGATGAACACGGATAGCGGGTCGGGGTGCGGCGTCTCGGCGGTGCTGAGCGTGAAGCGGAACTCGGCGACGTACTGGTCGGCTGCGACCGCGAAGTAGTAGGCGGCGCCGACCGCCGCCGGCAGCAGCACCAGCGCGACGAACGAAATTGCGCGCAAGGACGGCGCGACGTGGTGTAGCGCCAGCCCCGGTGACGGCAGCGACGGCGGGTGCACATCGATGTGAGCGAGCGGGCGCGCTGCGGCGACCGGTCTGACGGCACGGCCAGCGGCCGCAAGCGGCGCCGGTCGCGGAAGGGGAAACGCCCGGGTCAGCTCGCG
>JBLMXS010000336.1:0-8933 GCA_050257895.1 Thiohalocapsa sp. | reverse complement strand
TCGACCATGCGGCGCATGTGCATGCGAGTGGCGTCGGAGGCGATGTCGGTGAGCCCCGTCTCGCCGAACTCGCTGAGCCGGGCCTGCTGCGCCTCGACCATCTCCTTATCCTCGAGGAAGGTCGGGGCGATCTCGCGGTAGAGCTGCTCCGTCGCTTCCGGATCGTTCTGGCGATAGCCGTTCGCCACCGACCAGAAATAGAAGCAGCTCGTCTCGGTCTCCGGCGTCAGCCCGTGGAACAGCCGGAACTGGAAGCGGAAATCGCGCTGCGGATTGTCGGTCGCGCTGCCGGCATCGGTGGCGCCGGTCCATTGCAGGATCGTGCTCGGCATGACGAACTCGAATTCCTGACAGCGGTCGATGCGCCCTGGGAAGCCGGCCGCCTTGACATAGCTTGGCGGCGGCACCGAGTTGCGCATCCAGCGGGTGAATTTGAGCCCGCTCGGCGTCCGCACCGTCTTCATCTCGGCGGCGACATGCGCGTTCGGGTTGCCGCCGACCGTCTTGGCGTGCAGGTAGCCGAGATGCGTCAGGTCCATCAGGTTGTCGACCATCAGCATGTAGTTGCCTTGGATTGGGTAGACGTCGTGCTTGTTGGGCCAGTGCACGGGGTCGTCGTGGTAGGGGAAATCGACGATCAGGCCGGCATCGGCGCGCGCCGGATCGCCCATCCACAACCAGACGAAGCCGTTCTTCTCGACGACCGGGTAGGCCCGCACCCGCGCCTCCTGCGGGATCTGCTTCTGGCCCGGGATCGCGACGCAATGCCCGGCGCCGTCGAAGACAAGGCCGTGATAGCCGCATTGGATGCCGCTCTCGGTCACCCTCCCGAGATGCAGCGGCGCGGCGCGGTGGCAGCAGCGGTCTTCCAGGGCCGCCGCATTGCCGACGGCGTCACGGAACAGCACCACCGGCTCGTTGCAGATGCGGCGCGCCAGCGGCTGACCCGATTGCGTTTGCGCGAGCTCGTCGGCCCAGGC
This sequence comes from Thiohalocapsa sp., assembly GCA_050257895.1. Classification (GTDB taxonomy): domain Bacteria; phylum Pseudomonadota; class Alphaproteobacteria; order ATCC43930; family CGMCC-115725; genus DATARH01. The sequence continues at coordinate 7,953 of JBLMXS010000336.1, read as the reverse complement.
GGCGATGTACCAGGCGTTGCGGACAAACATCGGTGGCGGGCTCCCTCACAACTGGAACAGGGCAATATACCCTGTTCTCGCCGCCTCCAGCGAACCCGATTCGCCGAATCCCCAAGTTCCTACTCGCTCAGCACCTTGTCCGCCCACTCCACCAAAGCCACCAGGTCTGGCGGAGCGACGAACTTGGCATTCTTGCCTTCGAGGTCGGTGTCGCGGACCGCACGGGCCCGGGAGCACGCGGTTCAGATGTTGATCGGGATTTTATGGGCGAGGGTTTTAGGCACTATTTCCGCCAACGGTGGCCAACCGACCGGGGTCATCGAGTTGATCAACTCATCCTTCATCAGATTTACCGCCTCGCCGAGGAGAAAAATCTGCACCTCGTGGCCGGCCTCCGCGAAGGCATTGGCATGGAAAAAGGCGAATGCGGCCTTCGTCGCTTCGTCGGACCCCCATGCGCTCTTGATCAGTACCTTCATCTTTGTGACCCCTTCCGCAATGTCGCGCGTAATCGGAAAGACCTAGCCGGCCGCCACCTGCTGCAGCAATTCGAGCGCCAGGGTCACCGCCTGCTGGCGCACCTGGGCGCGGTCGCCGGGGAAGAGGCGGTGCTCGATGCGCACCGTCCCGTCCTTGAGGGCGAGGCCGAGACAGACGAGGCCGACCGGCTTGTCGGAGGTGCCGCCGCCCGGCCCGGCGATGCCGGTGACCGACACCGCGAGATCGACGCCGGCCCGCACCACCGCCCCGGTCGCCATCGCCGCCGCGACCTCGCGGCTGATCGCGCCATGCGCCTCGATCGTCTCGGCCGGGACGCCGAGCAGCTCCCGCTTGGCAGCATTCGAATAGGTTACGAAGCCGCGATCGACGACGTCAGAAGCGCCGGGGATCGCCGTCAACGCCGCCGCGACAAGGCCGCCGCTGCACGATTCGGCGGTCGCCAGCCGCCAGTCGCGGACCCGGCAGGCGCGCAAGACCGACTCGGCGAGCGCCAGGGTCTCAGGGTCGAACACCGAACACCCCCTGCCCGATCAGCACCAGGATCAGGGCAGCGTAAAACGCCGCCGCGACATCGTCGAGCATGATGCCGAACCCGCCTTTGAGGCGCCGATCGATGATGTTGGCCGGCCACGGCTTGAAGATGTCGAAGACGCGGAACGCGATGAAGGCGACGGCATAGGCGCGCCAGTCGAGCGGCGCCGGCAACAAGGCCAGCCATTGCGCCGCGACCTCGTCAACGACGATGAAGTTGGGATCGAGCAGCCCGCTGGCCGCCGCGACGCGGCCCGACGCCCAGCAGCCGATCGCGAACAGTAGGGCCGCCGCCGCCGCCAGCGCCGCCGGCCCGCCGAGCGCCATCAGGATCCAGCCAATGGGCAGCGCCGCCAGCGACGCCCAGGTCCCGGGCAGCACCGGCATCAGCCCGACGCCGAACCAGGTGGCAATCAGCGCCTCCGCCCGCCACAGCGGCAGCCCGAGAGGAGCGCTGCGCACCGGCGCGCGACCGACCTACGGCAACGGCAGCCGCACCGTCGCGACGGCTTCGGCGGCAATGCCCTCGCCGCGGCCGGTGAAGCCAAGCCGGTCGGTGGTGGTCGCCTTGACGCTGACGCGCCCGGCCTCGACGCCGAGGATCGCGGCAACGCGCTCGATCATGCGGTCGCGGTGCGGCATTAGCTTCGGCCGCTCGCAGACGATCGTCACGTCGACGGCGGCGATCACGCCGCCCTTGGCGAGCACGAGGTCGGCGGCGTGGCGCAGGAAGCGGTCGGAGGCGGCGCCTTTCCAGCGCGGGTCGCTCGGCGGGAAATGCAGGCCGATGTCGCCGGCGCCGATCGCCCCGAGCAGCGCGTCGGTCAGCGCATGCAAGCCGACATCGGCGTCGGAATGGCCGACGAGGCTGCGGTCATGGGCAATCTCGACGCCGCAGATCATCACGTGATCGCCCGTGCCGAACGCATGCACGTCGAGCCCGTGGCCGACCCGCACGTCGCCGAGCCGTGCGCCCAGGAGCCGCTCGGCCGCCGCGAGATCGCCCGCCGTCGTCACCTTCAGATTGTTCTCGTCGCCCGCGACGACGACTGGCGCGATGCCGGCGTTCTCGGCCACCGCGGCGTCGTCGGTGAGGGTATGGCCGATGGCGGCGCGGTGCGCCGCGAGGATCGGCGCGAAGTGGAAGCCCTGCGGCGTCTGGGCGCGCCACAATTGCGCGCGGTCGACGGTCTCGCGGATGACGCCGTCCGCCACCCGCTTGACCGTGTCGCCGAGCGGCAGGCAGGGGATCGCCGCCGGTGCTCCGTCGAGGGCGGCGAGGACGCGGTCGATTAATGCCCGCTCGGGAAACGGCCGCGCCCCGTCATGGATCAAGACCCGCGCCGGCGCGTGCGGGACCAACGCCTCGAGGGCCTCGAGGCCGAGCCGCACCGAATCCTGGCGCTCGGCACCGCCTGCCACCGGCGGCAGCACATCGAGGCCGCGCATCGCCTCGGCAAAAACCGCGCGGTCCTCGTCGCGGATCACCACCTGCACGCCGGCAATCAGGGGATGCCCGGCGAAGGCCGCAACCGCATGCTGCAGCACGCTACGGCCGCCCAATGGCAGATACTGCTTCGGCAACGAGCCGCCGAACCGACTGCCGCGCCCGGCCGCGACGATCAGCGCAAAGCTCGCGCTCACCGGCGGGAAGGACCGCTCGCGGGCAGCCGCCGTGACGCCGACGTCAGAATGCGACGCGCGCTCCCGGCACGTCGGACATGAAGTCCTCGCCGGTCTGCGCCTGGATGTCGCCGGAGATCTGGCCGCCGCATTCGATCTCGACCTGGCCGTAGCGGATCGTGCCGGAAACGCGGCCAGTGGCGCGGATCAAGAGCCGGTTGCGGACGATCAGATTACCTTCGAAGCGGCCGCGCACCTCGATCGCGTCGATCGTCGCCGAGCCCTTGAACAGACCCGATTCGGCTATGTCGACGTCGTGGCAGTTCTGCAGATTGGCCTCGACGCTGCCTTCGATGATCAGCTTGTCGCACGAGGTGATCTCCCCCGACAGCGAGATCTCGCGGCCGACGATCAGCTTGCGCAGGTCGACATCGTTGCGCGCGGCGGCGGCCGAGCTGATCGGTGGCGGCGCCGGCCGCGGCCCCATATCGGCCGGCCGCGGCGGCTCCGACCGCGACTGGTCCGGGACGCGCGGCGGCACCGGCGCCGGCGCCGTGCGCGCCAGCGGCGCCACCGCGGCCGGCCCGGACGACGAGCGGGCGGGCTTCATCGGGATACCGAGATCGTCCGGCGCATCTGCCATCTTACGATCCTCTGTCTCGGGTTTTTTCCGGCTGAACATGGATGGGGCATCCCATCAGAAGCTGTCGGGGTCAATGGCGAATCGCGGCGGCGAAGCGGGTCAGGCAGGACTCATAAGCCGGCCCGGCTGCAGCCGCTGCAGCAGGTGCACCATGAACGCGGTAGCAATGACCGGCGCGGCCAGATTGACGATCGGCACGGCAAACAGCCCGGCAATGACGACGCCCCCACCAAACACCCGCCCGGCGAACCGCTTGCGCAAGGCCCGCGCCGCCGTCGGCTCAAGTCGTCGCGCTGCGACCACCTCAAAGTACTCCCGTCCGAAAAGATATCCGTTCAGCCCGAGGAAGACAAAAAAATTCACACCTGGCACCAGCACATAAACCGGCAATGCCAACAGATTCAGAATGATCGTGATCGCCATCAAGCGCAGCGTGGTGACGATCGTCTCGGTTATCGAGGCGAGCCGAGCCGGACCGCGATTCGGATAGTGCAGTTGCTCGACGGCGGCCGCGACGCGATCGAGAAAGAACCCCATCACCAGCGTCGCCACGGCCGGAAACAACAGCCAACTCAGCAGCAGCACCGCCAGCGTGCCCAGGATCTCCATCAGATCGTTGAGGGTTTGCCAGCCGAACAGCGTGATCCGGCTCAGCCCGAGAGCGGCCGCCAGCCAGACAGCGATGAAGCTGGCAACGGTGATCGCCAGGCTCAGCGCGACGACCCGCCGCAACGGCGGCGCGGCAAGGTCGCTGACGGCAAGCAGCAGGGCGCTCAGCATGGCGTGTGGCAGCGTAGATTCAGGCAGTGCCCTCGTTCCGAAGGTCATTGTCATACCGGCGAAGGCCGGTATCCACCCCTCCATTGAACGACCGGCAAAACCATGGATCCCGGCCTGCGCCGGGATGACACGATCTTTGAATGCGGGCCCGCTCAGCGCTTGCGGAGGAGGAATTCGCGGCCGACCTTGACCATCGGCTCGCCGCCATAGGCGATGACGTCGGCCGTGGCGTAGGTCTCGCCCCACAATTCGGGCAGATAGGAGCCGGTGCCGACGACGTCGATCGGCGCGTCGCCGACCGCCATCATGCGGCATTTTTCCGGGCCGAACCCGGAGCTGGCGACGATCCGCGTCTGCGGGAAGCCGGCGGCGTCGAGCCCCAGCCGCAGGTGCCACAACGCCGCGGCAGTGACGCCGGTGCCAACGAGGTGCCGCAGTTCCGCCTCGGTGCGGTAGCCGCGGATCGATTGCGGCGCATGCCGCTCCAAGACGGCGTAGGAGCTGCCTAGGTCAAGGCCCTCGCAGTAGCGTGCGCCAGTGGTGTCCATGCGGAACGCCAGCTCGCCTGCTGCGGCGAGCTCCGGAAAGCGCCGGCACACGGCGATCGCGTCGCTGACCTCACGGCCGTAGTAATCTACCAGCACCGTCATCGGCTCGTTCGGGAAGGCCTCGCGGAACATCTCGGCGGCGCGCACGGTCGAGCCGGCATAGCCGATCAGCGCGTGCGGCATCGTCCCCATGCCCACCTCGCGGCCGAAGAAATGCGCCGTCGCGGCGGCGGCGCAGCCGACAAACCCGATGGCGCCCGCCACCCGCTTCGCGTGCGCTGAGCCGACGGCGGCGGCATAGGCCATCAACTCGGCCATCTCGGCGCCGGCGCAATGTCGCGCATCCATCGCGAGAAAGATGACCTTCGGCAGGTCGGCGCACATCGCCGAGGCATTGTAGGCGGCGACGCAGGCCGGCCCCAGCTTCTGCAGCAGCACCGTCTCGAGGTCGACGAGGTGGTACAAGGGGCCGCTGACATAGAGGATCGGCTCGCCGGCGCCGACCCACTCGGCCTCGGGATAGTTCAATTCGATCGTGAAACGGACGCCGCGCGCCGCCGCCATCTGTTCGAGAAAGGCGACCGCAAAGCGCGGCGCCGCGATGACCGGCCGACGCATGAAGAGGGCATAGGTCGCCTCGCGGTCACCGAACCGTCCGACAATCGCCTTCGTCTTCAGGAAATAGCTGTCGGTGCGGGCCGCAATGTCATCCATGTGTCACATGCTGTCATCGCGCGCGCAGCGAAGCAACATGCGGCCGGCTCTGCGGCTCGGTTTGCTTATGCTAGCCTGCATAGAAACGGCAGCTTGAACGCGAGGGACGCATGCGACGCAGCACCGACCACATCCTGACCAGCCATGTCGGCAGCCTGCCGCGGCCCGATTCGCTGATCGAGGCCAACCGCGCGCACGCCGCCGGCGAGATCGATGAGAGCGCCTTTCGGCAGACGCTGGCCGCGGCGGTGATCGAGGTCGTGCGGCGTCAGCGCGCCGCCGGCATCGACGTCCCGGGCGACGGCGAATTCGGCAAGCCGATGGCGCAGCCGGTCAATTACGGCTCGTGGTGGCGCTATTCGTGGCAGCGCCTGGCCGGCATCGAGCCGGGCGGCGAGACGCTCTACGAGATGGCGCCGCGCCGCTCGGCGCCCGGCGAGGTGGTGCTGACGAGCTTTGGCGACCGCCGCGACCGCAGCCTGTTCGCCGCCGCCTACAACGATCCGGAAAGCGGCATCACCACCGGGCCGCGGCCGCCGAGCCCGGTCTGCGTCGCGCCGCTCTCCTATGCCGGCGGCGAGCTGATCGCGAGCGACATCGCCCATTTCCGCGCGGCGCTCGCTGCCGCCGGCGTCGTCGAAGGGTTTATGACCGCGGTCGCGCCGGCGAGCTGCGCCCGCATCGGCAATCGCTACTACAAGTCGGACGACGAGTTCCTGTTCGCCTGCGCGGAGGCAATGCGCGAGGAATACCGGGCGATCGTCGAGGCCGGGATCGTCCTGCAGCTCGACGACCCATGCCTCGCCGAGGGCTGGGACCAGGTCAACCCGGAGCCGCCGGTTGCCGATTACCAGAAGCTGGCGGCGCGCTGGATCGAGGCGCTGAACCACGCGATCAAGGGCCTGCCTCCCGACCGCATCCGGCTGCATCTGTGCTGGGGCAGCTGGCACGGGCCGCACGTCACCGACATCCCATTGCAGGACATCATCGGGGTGGCGCTCAAGGCCAATGTCGGGGCGATCTCCTTCGAGACCGGCAATGTGCGCCACGAGCACGAGTGGCGGGTGTGGCAGGAGGTGAAGCTGCCCGACGACAAGGTGATCCTGCCGGGCGTCGTCAGCCACGCCACCAATGTCGTCGAGCACCCCGATCTGGTCGCCGACCGCATCTGCCGCTTCGCCGACCTCGTCGGCCGCGAGCGCGTCATTGCCTCGACCGATTGCGGCCTCGGCGGCCGCATCCACCCGCAAATCGCCTGGGCCAAGCTGGAGGCGCTGGCGCAGGGCGCCGCGCTGGCGACGAAACGTCTGTGGCGGTGATCCGCGTAAGATGGAACATCCTAAGGGAAATCATTACCGCATTCCCGGCGCAAGCCGGGATCCACCCTGCGTCCGATCGAATGGTTGATCGGTGGATCCCGGCTTGCCCCAGGAATGCGGGGGTGGGGCGACAATTGACACTGCCTAGCCGCGTCTGTAGCGTCGCCGCGCACTGCCGATAGCAGCACGGGTGCTTCCTCCCTATATTGGGGGCCGGCCGGTCAGCGAGTTTCGCGCGCCGGCCCTAACGGCATTGAGGATCAGCGATGTTCGAGAGCCTCAGCGACCGCCTCAACGACGTGTTCGACCGGCTGCGCCGCCATGGCGCCTTATCGCCGGACGACGTTGCGGCAGCCTTGCGCGAGATCCGCGTCGCGCTGCTCGAGGCGGACGTCGCCTTGCCGGTGGTGCGCGACTTCATGGCGGCGGTGCGCGAGAAGGCGGTCGGCCAGGAGGTCCTGCGCTCGGTGACGCCGGGCCAGATGGTCGTCAAGATCGTGCACGACCATCTCGTCGAGGTGCTGGGCGGCAACGAGCCGCGCGCCAGAGGCCCAGGCGGCGGCGATGGCATCGACCTCAACGCGCCGCCGCCGGTCGCGGTCATGCTGGTCGGATTACAGGGCTCGGGCAAGACGACGACGGCGGCCAAGATCGCGCTGCGCCTCAAGAACCGCGAGCGCAAGAAGGTGCTGATGGCCTCGCTCGACGTGCAGCGGCCGGCGGCGCAGGAGCAATTGGCGCAGCTCGGCCGCCAAGTCGGCGTTGCGACATTGCCGATCGTGCCGGGCGAGCGCCCGGTCGCGATCACCCACCGCGCGCTGCAGGTCGGGCGCCTCGAAGGCTACGACGTCGTGCTGCTCGACACCGCCGGGCGGCTGCACGTCAACGAAGAGCTGATGCTCGAGGTCGCCGCGGTGCGCGAGGCGGCCAACCCGCACCAGACCCTGCTCGTGGCCGACGCTATGACCGGCCAGGACGCGGTCAATGTCGCCAAGGCGTTCGGCGAGCGCGCCGGCGTCACCGGCATCGTCCTCACCCGCATCGACGGCGACGCGCGGGGCGGCGCCGCCTTGTCGATGCGCGCCATCACCGGCAAGCCAATCGTTCTGATCGGCACCGGCGAGCGGGTCGAGGCCTTGGAGCCGTTTCATCCGGAGCGGATCGCCGGCCGCATTCTCGGCATGGGCGACGTCGTCAGCCTGGTCGAGAAGGCGGCCGAGACCGCCGACGAGGAAGAGGCCGAAAAGCTCGCCCGCAAGATGCAGAAGGGCGAGTTCGACCTCGACGACCTCGC
>JBLMXS010000335.1:0-3891 GCA_050257895.1 Thiohalocapsa sp. | reverse complement strand
AGCCGCGGCTGGCGACGGCGTTGCCGCGGGCGATGTAGAGATGCGCGTCCTGCTGCCACTCGATGCCGGAATCGGCCTGGATCTGCAGCGGCTGGTCGTCATTCGGCTTGGCCAGCTGGGCCGGCGCCGGCCACACCGGCACGGCCACCGCCAGCACCGCCATCGCCAGCACCGTCAACCGCGGGACTGCAACCATGGCTTTCGCCGCGTTAATGGGCCCGGTGGGCGATGTGGCGGGCCGCCGCCGCATGGTGTGCGACCGGATGCGCGCGGTGCGCCGCCGCAGGCCCGACGCTGCGAGGCGCGTGTGCGCGCGGCGCTGCCGCCACCACAACAGGCGCCGCAATCCGCGCCACCGGCGCCGGCAAGGTCGGCGGCGCTGCTTGCTCGGACCCGACCTTCGCCTGGCGCAGCCGCAGCTGCGCATGGCCGCTGAGGATGATGATGTCCCCTTTGTCGAGGATCTTGAACCCCTCCGCCTTGAGCTCGCCCGACGGGCCGCGGCCGCTTACCGGGTCGCCGCCCTCGGCGCTGTTGTGAGCGATATCGATCCGCGCCCGCGTGGTAACCAGGCGATCGCCATTCTGGTGCGCCAGCGTCACCCTGCCGAACAGGTCGAGCAGCTGCGCCTGCGCCTGGTAGACGCCGGTCGCGGCGTCGACGGCGATGGCGGCACCGGCATGCGTCTTCAGGTCGGCCCGCGGCGCTTCGAGCGACATCAGGTCCTGCCGCCCGGGCACCTGACGGCCGGCGGCGGCGGTGACCATGAAAGGCCGCCCGCGCCGGTCGAGGCCGGCATAGCGGGGGTTGACCATGCGCAGCTCGCGCGCCGCGCGCAGATCGATCGCCGGCAGGGCAAAGCGCATCCGGTCCCACAGCGGCGCCAAGCGCGGCCACAGCGCCACCAGCAGCAGCAGGGCAACGCCGATGGCGGGCAGCACCCGCCGCAACAGCGCGACGCGGCGGGCGTGCCGCGCCTCGCTCCTCTCCTCCGGCATCTCGCCCGGCCACAGCGTCGCCTGCCACGCTGCGGCATCCCAGCCGGCGCCGTCCCACGCCTCGACGGCCGGCATCTCGGGCTCGGTTCCCGGCTCGGATATCCGCGGCGCGCGCAGCGCGGATGACGCCACCGCCGGCCTCAAGCGACGCCGGCCCGCAGGCAGTCGTGCATGTGCAGGAAGCCGGCGGGGCGCCGGGCGTCGTCGACGACGAACAGTGCGGTGATCTCGAAGCGGTTCATCACCCCCAACGCCTCGGCGGCCAAGAGGCCGGCGGTGATCGTCTTCGGGTCGCGGTGCATGACGTCGCCGACGCTGCGGCTGAGCAGCCGGTCGTCCATGTGCCGCCGCAGGTCGCCATCGGTGATGACGCCGACCAGCTGGCCATCGGCGCCGCACACGCCGACGCAGCCGAAGCTCTTGGCGCTCATCACCAGGATCGCCTCCGACGTCGGAGCCTCCGTCGAGATCAGCGGCACTGCGTCGCCGACATGCATGATATCAGCGACCCGCAACAGGCGCCGGCCGAGCTTGCCGCCGGGGTGAAACAATTGGAAATCGGCCGACGAGAACCCCCTGCGCTCGAGCAATGCGATCGCGAGCGCGTCGCCGAGCGCGATCATCATCGTGGTCGACGTGGTCGGCGCCAGCCCCATCGGGCAGGCTTCGGCGGTGCAGGGCAGCAGCAGCACGACATCGGCCGCCTCGGCGAGGAGAGAGCCGCTGCCGCCGGTGAACGCGATGAGCGGGATCTTGAAGCGGCGCGAATAGGCGATGATATCGGCCAACTCGCCGCTGTCGCCGGAGTTCGACAGCGCCAGGATCGCGTCCTGCTGGCCGATCATCCCCAAATCGCCGTGGCTGGCTTCCGAGGGGTGCACGAACATCGCCGGCGTGCCGGTCGAGGCCAGCGTCGCGGCGATCTTGCGCGCGATATGGCCGCTCTTGCCGACGCCGGTTACGATCAGCCTGCCGACCGCCGCGGCGCATAGATCGAGGGCGGCGGCGAAGCCGGCGTCAAGCGCGCCGGCGAGTTGTTCGAGCCCTTCGATCTCGGCCCGGACGACGCGGCGGGCGACTGCTAGGTCGCGCTCCAGCCGGCCCCTCTCATCGGCCTGGGCCGGCCCCTGGGCAGCAGCCTCGAGGCGGGCGTGCAAGGCATCCTCAAGCAACGCGTTGATGGTCCGGTCCCCCAAGAAAAATTTCCCGATCGATAATACGCCGCATGTCCGGGCGGCGTGCCTGACAACATCGCTGCCGCAATCGCTAATGCGCGAAGATGTCCTGCTCCGCCCAGCCGGCGAGGTCAAGCAAGGCGCGTGCCGGCAGGAAATCGAAGCAGCTCTGCGCGAGTTCGCTGCGCCGCTCGCGCCGCAGCATGTCGTCGAGTCGGGCGCGCAGCGCGTGCAGGTGCAAGACATCGGAGGCGGCGTAGCGCAGCTGCTCCTCGGTCAGCTGAGCGTTGCCCCAATCCGAGCTCTGGTGCTCCTTTTTCAGATCGATCCCGAGCAGGTCCTTGCACAAATCCCGCAGGCCATGCTTGTCGGTAAAGGTCCGCGCCAGCCGCGAGGCGATCTTCGTGCAATAGAGCGGCTGCGGCATCACGCCGAGGTAATGGTAGAGGATCGCGATGTCGAACCGCGCGAAGTGGAACAGCTTGAGGACCCGGTGATCGGCCAGGAGGCGGCGCAGATTGGGCGCGCCGTAGCAGCCGGCAGCCAACTGGACGAGATGCGCGTCGCCGTCGCCGGCCGACAGCTGCACGAGGCAGAGCCGGTCGCGATGCGGGTTGAGGCCCATCGCTTCGGTGTCGATCGCCACCGCGTCGCCGAACGCAACCGTGTCCGGCAGGTCGCCGCGGTAAAGCCGATGCGTCATTTCTCGCCGTCCTATGGTCGCCGCCCTTTTTCGCCAATTGGCGCTCGATCCGCCCCCCGGAAGCGCGGCGGACTATCTACCGCGATGCCCACGCCGTCAATTCGCGGAGGATTCGCCCACGAGCGTTATTCCGCCGGCACGGTCGGAACGATCTCGTTGCCGGCGTCGGTGTTGCCGTTGAGTCTCCTGCCGAGCGCGGCCGGCAATTCCATGCCGGCCATCTCGGCGAACATGTGCAGCCCAGGCAGCATCTTGGTGACGCCCGAAAGCCATTCGGCGGTTGTGCTGCCGACGCCGTTGGCGCCGCCGCCGTCCATCACCACGATCTTGTCGAACTTGATGTTCGAGATGGCCTTGGCCTGGACTTCGGCAAGCACCGGCAGCTGTTCGGCGACCATCAGCATAAAGGCCTTTTCGGCGCTGCCCGCGGCCGCCACGAGTTCCTTAAAGCCCTGCGCCTTTTTCGACAGCAGCGCGTAGGTGCCCTCGGCCTCGCCCTCGAGTTCCGCCCGGGTGGCGGCGCCCTTGGCCTCGCCCGCGAGCTGCACCTGCCGCTGGTCTGCCTCCGCCTCGATCACCAGCTTCTGCTTCGCGATCTCGGCCGGGACCACCACCTCGGCGGTCTGCCGCGCCCGCTCCGTTGCGGCACGCGCTTCCTGCGCCGTCGTCTGAGCGATGAAGCCCTCTTTCTCGGCATCGGCGGCCTTCACCAGATCGGCCGCATCGCCGAGGCGTTTGGCTTCCGCTTGGGCGACGCGCCGGGCCGCGTCGCTGTTCGCGATATTGACCTGCGACTCGTTCTCGCCGGTAACCGCGGCGGCGTTGGCCGAGGCGACCTGGATGCGCTGCTCGCGGTCGGCTTCGGCGGCGCCGACCGCACCGGAGCGGTCCTGGTCGGCCACCGCGACCTTGGCCGCGTTCACCGCCTCGGCCGCCGCCCGCTTGCCGAGCGAATCGAGATACAGCGACTCGTCCTGCACGTCGGCGATGTTCACGTTGATGAAGCGAAGGCCGA
>JBLMXS010000334.1:0-10558 GCA_050257895.1 Thiohalocapsa sp. | reverse complement strand
GTGGCGACGACCTTGGCCCCGGTGACGAAGATCCCGGCGTCCGTCTCGCGCGTCACATGCGCGCTGACCTCGCCGAGCCCGCCGGCGGCATCGGCCGCGAGGTTGCGGTCGACCGGCGGGTGCAGTAGCGCGTGGCCGACGAACGGCACCCTTTCTTGGCTGAAGCGATACCAGCGCGAGGCGTTCTCCTGATAGGGCTCGTAGAAGGCGGTGTTGCCGCCGAGCGTCGCCAGCAATGCTGCCTTGTAATCCGGCGAGCGGCCGAGCCAGCCCCAGGTCAGCCTGGCCCACTCGGCAATCCCGTCGCGGCTCGCGACGAGATCGGCGGCGGAACGCGGCGCGATGAAATAGGGATGCGTGAAGCCGCCCCATTCGGTCGGCCGAGCGAGGACGCCTTTGCCCTCGGCATGGTCGCGGTGCAGCGCGTCGTAGAGCCGCGCGATCATCCGCGCCGAATTGCGGAAAGCGGGATGCTCGGCGATGTTCTTGATGCGCTCGCCATAGATCCAGACCTCGCGCCCGTCCTCGAGGCTGGCGAGATACTCCTTGCCGGTATAGGGGCGAACAGGTGCTGCTGTCGTCATCGTGGTCCCCTCCCATAGGAAGCGGCGCATTTTGCTCCGTTCCTGCGCGTTGCGCGAGAACCGCCGCTGCTGACAGCTTGCGCGCCCGCGCCGGCGGGGGCAACTAACGACGCATGACTGTTCCCGTTCATGTGATCGGCGGCGGGCTGGCCGGCAGCGAGGCGGCGTGGCAGCTGGCGCGGGCCGGCGTGCCGGTCGTGCTGCACGAGATGCGCCCCTTCCGGTCGACCGAGGCGCATCAGGGCGGCGGCCTCGCCGAGCTGGTCTGCTCCAATTCCTTCCGCAGCGACGATGCGGCGCGCAACGCGGTCGGCCTGCTGCACGAGGAGATGCGGCGGCTGGGCTCGCTGATCCTCGCCGCCGCGGACAGGCACAAGGTGCCGGCCGGCGGCGCGCTGGCGGTCGATCGCGCCCAGTTCTCGGCGGCGGTCGAAGCGGCCCTCAGCGCCGAGAAGCTGGTCGAGATCCGGCGCGAGGAGGTGGCGGGGCTGCCGCCCTCCGACTGGGACGAGGTCATCATCGCCACCGGCCCCTTGACGTCGGCGGCGCTGGCGGAGGCGCTGGTAGGGTTGACCGGCGAGGACCAGCTGGCGTTTTTCGACGCGATCGCGCCGATTGTCTATCGCGACACGATCGACTTCGGCCAGGCCTGGTTCCAGTCGCGCTACGACAAGGTGGGGCCCGAAGGTGACGGCGCCGACTACATCAACTGCCCGCTCGACCGCGCGCAGTACGAGGCGTTCGTCGCCGCCTTGCTGGCCAGCGAGACGATCGAATTCCGCGAGTGGGAGAAGCGGACGCCGTATTTCGACGGCTGCCTGCCGATCGAGGTGATGGCGGCACGCGGCCCCGACACGCTGCGCTGGGGGCCGATGAAGCCGGTCGGCCTACGTGACCCGCGCAGCGGCCAGCGGCCTCACGCCGTCGTGCAACTGCGCCAGGACAACGCGCTCGGCTCGCTCTACAACATCGTCGGCTTCCAGACAAAGCTGCGCCATGCCGAGCAGAAGCGCGTCTTCCGCCTGATCCCGGGGCTTGAGCGCGCCGAGTTCGCCCGGCTCGGCGGCCTGCACCGCAACACCTTTCTCAACAGCCCCTTATTGCTCGACGAGCGGCTGCGGCTGAAGGCGATGCCGCGGCTGCGCTTTGCCGGCCAGATCACCGGGGTCGAGGGCTATGTCGAGAGCGCCGCGATCGGGCTGCTAGCCGGGCGTTTCGCGGCGGTGGCGCGGCATGGCGCGGCGCTCGACCCGCCGCCGGCGACGACCGCGCTCGGGTCCTTGCTGCGCCATGTCACCGGCGGCGCCGACACGCGCAGCTTCCAGCCGATGAACGTCAATTTCGGCCTCTTCCCGCCGCTCTCCCCCGACCCCGGCCGGCATGCCGACCGCAAGGCGCTAGTCGGCGCCCGCGCTCGCGCCGACCTCACGGCGTGGCAGGGATCGGGGCATCTTCCTCCCCCTCACCCCAGCCCTCTCCCCGCAAGCGGGGAGAGGGAGAAGGTGTGAACGGCCGGCGCCAAGGCCTCCCCTCTCCCCGCTTGCGCAGAGGAACGGGGTGAGGGGGAGGCTCAGGGTGTCACAGCCCGGCGCGTGCGTAGAGGCGGGTGGCGTTGTCCCACAGCAATTTGCGCTTGCGCGGCTCAGCGAGGTCCCAGCCGGTCACCAGTCCAGCCGATTCCGGAAAATGGCTTTCGCCGTGCGGATAGTCCGAGGCGTACATTAGAACGTCGTCGCCGACGAGGTCGGCGACCATGCCGGTGATCCTGGCACCCACCGGGATCTCGATGCTCTGATAATAGCGGCCGCCGGTCACGTAGTCGCTGGGCCGCTGCTTCAGCGCCGGCAAGGCCGCCTTGATCGTCTCGGCGTGCTCGTCGAGCCGCGCCATCCAGAACGGCAGCCAGCCGTGGCCGGCTTCTAATGTCGCGATGCGCAAATTCGGGTAGCGGTCCATGACGCCGCTGCCGATCAGCGCCGCCATGTTGCGCATGCCGCACCAGGGATGCGCCGCCGAGCGCTGCAGCCACAGATTGTCCCACGTGTCCTGGCCGCCCGGCGCGTAGGGCGGCATCACCGTGAAGGTGTGCAGAATGACTGCGAGGTCGAGCGCCGCCGCCTCGCCATAGAACGGTTCGAGCGAGGGGTGATCGAGCGGCATCCCGACCGGGGCATAGACCATCATCCCCCAGGCCCAGCGCGATTTTCCCCAGCGCCGCAATTCGGCGACGCCGCCGTCGACATCGCGCGCACCGGCGAGAACGATGCCGCCGAGCCGGGTCGGGTAGGCGCCGCAATAATCCTCCATCCAGCGGTGGTAGGCGCGGTACATCGCCATTTCGAGCGGGATGTCGTCGCCGGCGCTCCACGTGCCGAACCAGCCCGAGGGCAGCGTCAGATTGACGTCGACCCCTTCGAAATCCATGTCGGCGATGCGCGCCGCCGGGTCGGCGTCGACTAAGGGCGATGGCTCGCGCCGCCGCGCGACGCCGGTGAAGCCGGCCATGTACCCCGCGGGCGCGGTGTCCGGCTCGGCGTCGCCGAGACGGCGACGATAGCGGCGCTGGCCCTTTGTGTAGGTGAGGCGGCCATTGCGGTCGCGCGCCTCGTATTGCGCCCAGCTGGCAAGGCACTCCTTTTCGGCCCGGCTCAGATACGCCGACAGAATGGCGGCGTCGGGCCCGACATGCGTGTCCGAGTCGAAAATCCGGTAGCCGTCGCGCGCCATCAGCCCTCTCCCGTCTGCTTGCCGAAATATTTGCGTTCGAGTTGCTGCTGCTTGTCGTCGCCCTCGCCGGCGGGCGGCACCTGCGGCCGCGGGTAGGGGCGGCCTTCGCGGCTGGCGACGAAATCATCCCACGCCTTGGTGCCGCGCTCGCGGAAATCGGTCATGAAGTCCCACAGCGCCGCCCAGGTCACGGCGTGACTGAACCCCGGATACCAGGCAATCGTGATGCCGAGCGCCAAATGCTCGTCGAGATCAAGATAACGGCCGAGCTTGCCGCGCATGAACGAGAAAGGGCCCTCGATCGCGGCACGCGCCGCCTTGATCTCGTCGATCGAGTGCGGCGATTCGAACTGCACCCAGTCGACGCCGGCCTCCTCGCGATAGGCTTTCATCCGCGCAATCGCGTCGTCCAATGTGCCGCCGACGGCGTCGCGGGCGTAGCACTGCGCCATCACGACAAAATTCGGGTCGAGCTCGTTCTTCATGTCGACCGCGGCGCGGTAGCGTACGACCGCATCCTTGAGCGACACGACGCCGACGCCGGCGTTCTGCGTCTTGCGCTTGCCCTCGATCGGCTGGTCGTCGATGCGGATGCCGGCCAGCCCGGCGCGGATGCTGTCGCGGACGAGCCGCCTTACCGCCATGATGCCGCCATGGCCGGTGTCGCCGTCGACGATCACCGGCACCGCCACGGCGTCGGCGATCCAGCCCGCGATCAAGAGGCACTCGGTCATCGTCGCGGTGCCGACATCGGCAAGCCCGGTATAGGCGCCGACGACGCCGCCGGTGCCGACGAAGAGCGCCTCGACCCCGGCCTGTTCCATGATCCGCGCATGCGCCGCGGTCGGCGGATGCAGCACCGCCAGCACCTTGTCACGACGATGGATCAGCTGCTGCAGCCGCTCGCTGCGCGACAGGCTCATGGCGCTCGCCCCCTCCAAAAAATTGGCCTTCAGATGAATTCCTCGAGCGCGTCGAGATCGCGCAGGACGATGCGCCGCTTGCCGAGGTCGAGCACCCCCGCCCGCTGCCACACGCGCAGCTGCTTGTTCACGTTCTCGCGCGAGGCGCCGACGATGCCGCCCAGCTCCTGCTGGGACACGTGCAGTTCGACGGGCGGCGCGGCCTTGCCTTCCTGCGCCGCGAGCCGCACGAGCGCCTTGGCGAGCCGGCCTTCCAGCCGCTCGAACAGCGCCGTTTCAACGAGCTCGTCGGTGCGCCGCAGCCGCTGCGTCAGCACCCGCAACAGGTCGATGCACAATTCGCTGCGGCGCTGCAGAAACGGGATGAAGTCGCGCTGATCGATGACCAAGAGGTCGCAATCGCTCATCGCGATCGCGTCGGCGGTGCGCTCGCCGCCGTCGAGCAGGGCCATCTCGCCGAAAATCTCGCCGGCGTTGAGGATCGCCAGCACGACCTCGCGGCCGTTCGGGGCGGTGTTGGCGATGCGGATGCTGCCGTGCAGCACCGCCATCATGCTGCGGCCCGGCGCACCCTTGGCGAAGATGAGGCGGCCGGCGGGATAATGTTCGACCCGGGCATGCGACAGCAGCGCCTCGACATCGTCGGTGTCGAGCCTGCCGAACAGGGCGTGCCCCTCGAACAATTTGTGTTTTTCGCTGGCCGTTAGCGCGCGCATGGCCTCTCCCTGCCGGGAGAATCATACGCCGTAACGCCGCCGAGTTTAATACCGAGCCTTCCGAGCCTTCGGACCCTTCGTCACGGCCGGGCTTGACCCGGCCATCATGTCCAGCGGCGAGATGGCTGCGCATGGATGCCCGGGTCAAGCCCGGGCATGACGAACCGAGGACGGAAGCGGCGATGCCGCTCCCTCCTCAAGCCAACCAGGCGACGGGCTAGGCGGCGGCGAACTGGCCCGGCCGCTGGACAAGGTCGCCGGCGCGGATCCAGAAGCGCTCGAGGCGGCGCAGCGTCACGTTGACGTTTTGCAGATCATCGGCGGCGATTGCGGTTTGCGACAGCATCTCGACATGCCGCTGGTGCATCTCGCTCAGCTTCTCGCGCAATTTGCGCCCCTTGTCGGTCAGCCGGACGTGGATCGAACGCCGATCGTGCACCGAGCGCTCCTGCACCAGATAGCCGTTCTCGACCATCTTTTTCAGGTTGTAGGACACGTTCGAGCCGAGATAGCAGCCGCGCAGCGTCAGCTCGCCCACCGTCATCTCGGCGTCGCCGATGTTGAACAGCATCAGGCCCTGGACATTGTTGATGTCGTGGATGCCAAGCCCGTCGAGCTCCAGCTTCACCACTTCGAGAAAGTGCCGGTGAAGCCGCTCGATCAGCGAAATCACCTCAAGATACCCGTTCGTCATCACAGCCTCGCATGTGCCGTCAGCAGCAGATTAACCCTAGTTGCGTTAAAATTTCGTTGTCATTCAGCCATCATTGTTTCGAATGCCGGTCATTCCTGCGACTCGGGGCGGCGCAGGAACTGCATGATGCCGGAAAAATCGAAGGCGGCGCCGCCGCCGTCGACATAGAGCTGGTAGAGATTGGCGGCAAGCGCGCCGAGCGGCGTCGCCGCCGCCGCCGAAACCGCCGCCTGCTGCGCCAGGCGCAGATCCTTCAGCATGTTGGCGGCGGTGAACCCGGCGGCGTAGCCGCGGTTCGACGGCGCCGCCGGCACCGGCCCCGGCACCGGGCAGTAGCCGGTCATCGCCCAGCACTGGCTCGTCGAGGTGCTGCAGATATCGAACAGGGTCTGCGCCGGCAGGCCGAGCTTCTCGGCCAGCGCGAACCCCTCGCACACCGCGATCATCGAACAGGCGAGGACCATGTTGTTGCAGATCTTCGCCGTCTGGCCGGCGCCGGACGGCCCGGCGTGAACGATCGTCTTGCCCATCGTCTTGAGAATCGGCTCGGCGTGCGTGAACGCCGCCGCCTCGCCGCCGACCATGAAGGTCAGCGTCCCCCCCGCGGCGCCGATCGTGCCGCCCGACACCGGCGCGTCGAGCATCGAAAAGCCCGCCTTCGCCGCCTCGGCGGCGACCAGCCGCGCCGTCTCGACGTCGATCGTCGAGCAGTCGATCAGGAGCGCACCCTGTTTGGCGCGGGCGATGATGCCGTCGGGCCCGAGATAGACGGCGCGCACCTGCGGCCCGGCAGGCAGCATCGTGACGACGATGTCGGCAGCCTCTGCCGCCGCGACGGCGCTGCTGGCGATGTGGCCGCCCTGCTCCGCCAGCGCCGCCACCGGCGCCCCGACGACGTCATAGCCGGTGACGTGGTGCTGCGCCTTGACCAGGTTGGCCGCCATCGGCCCGCCCATGTTGCCGAGCCCGATAAAGCCGATCGTCGCCATCGCCGCCTCCTCCTCTGCGTAAACGCAATTGAAAGTCACAATGGCGCAGCGAGGCAATGAGGCCGCATGACAGGCCGCACCGCACGGCCCCCTTCCCGCCGACTTAGTCGAAGCGCAATTCGCCGTCGCCGAGCGGCCTGAAATAGGCGTCGACCATCGCGTCGGTGACCTCGGCCAGCGTCGCCGGCTGCCAATGCGGCTGCCGGTCCTTGTCGACAAGAGCGGCCCGCACCCCTTCGTAGAAGTCGTGGCCCGCCATCGCACGCTGCGTCATCCGGTATTCGAGGGTCAGCGCGTCTTCGATGTTGCAGCCCTCACCGATCGCCAACTGGGCCAGCGTGATCTTGAGGCTGGTCGGCGATTTGGTCAGCAGTTCGGCGCGGGTTTGCGCCGCCCATTCGCCGTCCGCGCCGCCCAGCTTGGTGTCGACCGCCAGCGCGGCCAGCACCGACTCGACGCTGTCGCCGGCAAAACTGCGGTCGATCGCACCGGCGCGCGCCGCCAGCGGCGGGGATCCCGGCTGCATGCGGAACGCCGTCAGCACCTCCTCGACCTGCGCGAATTCGCGGCCGCTGCGCCAAGTGACTTGCTGCAGCGCATTGGCTAGTGAGGCCAGCCGCTCGCGTGGCACGAAATGCGTCGCCAAGCCGCAATAAAGCGCGTCCGCCGTCGCGAGCCGCGCCCCGGTCAGCCCGAGATAGCGCCCGACACGGCCGGGGCACAGGTTGAGGAAGCGCGTCGCGCCGACGTCGGGAAACAGGCCGATGCCGGTTTCCGGCATCGCGAACATCGCCCTCTCGGTCGCGATGCGATAGGCACCGTTGACCGAGACGCCGGCGCCGCCGCCCATCGCGATGCCGTCGATCAGCGCGATATAGGGCTTCGGGTAGCGGTGGATGCGACGGATCAGCTGGTATTCCTCGCGAAAGAACACCGAGGTCAGGGAAGGGTCCCCGCCAAGCCCACGGCCGGCATCGTACATCGCGCGGATGTCGCCGCCGGCGCAGAAGGCGCGCCCCTCGGCGCCGCCGATCACCACCGCGTGGATCGCCGGGTCCGCCGCCCATTCGCGGAGCTTCGGGTCGAAGGCGCGGTACATGCCGAGGGTGAAGGCATTGAGCTGCTGCGGCCGGTTCAGAGTCACCGTCGCAACCCCGCCGTCAACGCCGAACAGGATATCGCTGTCTGCCGCCATTACCCTCTTTCGTTGATCGCCCGGAACGGGAGGCACAGTATCAGAGAGGGATAACGAGGAGCGTGTCGATCTTGCGGCTGTCGAGGATAACGAGGCGTTCCTTGAAGCGCAGCGGCGCGGCATCGACCGCGATCCTGTCGAGATAGCGGCCGGTCGCGAAGAGCTGCGTGTCGCCGTCGTGCATGATGCGGACGCAGAGGAAATTGGAGCGCGCTTCGGCGATGCCGTCCGCCACGCGGTCGATCCGGACCGGGCCGGTGATGTGGCGGTAGCGGTGCGGCTCGAACATGTTGGCGCGGCGCATCGCGGTCACCCGGTCGACCAGCATGCCCTTCGAGGCGCAATAGATGACGCCGTGACGCAGCCCCTGTTCATGCGCGTCGCGGCTGGTGATCAGGTAGCGGCAATCATCGACAAAAAACTCCGGCCACTCTTCGAGCCGGTCGTCGTCGATGCAATCGGCATAGGCCGCCGACAGATCCTCGATCGCCAGCCGCAGCGCAGTGTCGTCCATACTACTTCACAGCCTTTCCCATACAGTCGCCGACAAATGAGGCAAAGGCAGCTCCCCGCGCAGGCGGGGACCGAAGCATCGGCGGACCCGAGCGATGGATTAATGGGTTCCTGCCTCCGCAGGGAACTAACGCGCACCGACATCTGCGTGAGCTGCTTCTCTGGGCTCGCGTTTAGCGACCGGCGTTAAGCCCCCATCAGCGCGCGGTATTGCTTCCAGAACCCGCGGATCGCCGCCTCGCTGGCGCGGAAATTCTGCGACTGCGCGTCGTGCCCGCCCATCATGACGATGCCGGCGCCGTCGTCGTTGAACTGCAGCGCGCGCTGGACAAAGCCGCCGACGCAGCCGTCCTCCATCGAGATGTAGCCGGCCGCCCCGATCAGATTGCCCTGGCGCAGCCGGCGCTCGGTCATCTCTTCGTCGTCGCCGTCGAAGCCGAGATGGATCCATTCCAGTTCGGAGCGGTCGACGCCGCGCGGCCGCAATACGCGCACCGCCACCGTGTTGCGGATCTGCTGCAGGACCATGCCGGGGAAGATCGTCAGGATCTGCACCGAGATCTGATCGCCGTATTCGTCGACGGAGTCGAGGATCGAGCGGTCTTCGAGGTGGAGGTCATTGGAGGCGCGCAACGCCTCGCGCTTGTAGTCCTCGTCCTCGGCGGCGTAGTCGAGCTTGGCGAAGGAAAAATGGTTGCCGCCGTTGTCGGCGATGTTGATGCCGCCCGGCTGGCTCATCCGGTTGATGCGGAAGACGTTGAGGAAGGTGTGCAGGATCGAGGCGTGGTAGGTGTCCTTGACGTTCTCGAAATAGAGCTTCCAGTTGTTCGGCAGCACCTGCGTCGAGCGGCCGATCACATGCGCCGGCCGGTTCATCACCCGCTTCAGCCCGCCGACCACCACCGGCCCGAGATAGGTTTCGAGGTCGGGCACGTTCGGATCGAACGAGCCGAAGACGAGGCCGCCCAGTTCGGCGACTTGCAGCCGCTGCAGGTGGTGCTCGTCCTTCCTAAATTCCGGCGGCATGCCGCCCTGGCGCTTGACGCCCTTCTCGAACGCGACGCCGGTGAGGTTGCCTTCGAGGTCGTAGCTCCAGCCGTGATAGATGCAGGTGATCTCCCGGCCGTGCCCCTTCTCAGTCAGGCACAGAAGGTTGCCGCGATGGGCGCAGCGGTTGACGAAGGCGTTGACGGCGCCGTCCGCCCCGCGCGCGACGATGACCGCCACCTCGCCGACCGTCGTCGCCACCCAGTCGCCGGGCTTCGCGATCTCGCCAGCTAGGCACAGATAGCTCCAGGTCGGCCCCTTGAAGATCCGCTCCTGTTCCAAGCGGTACTGCTCCGGATCGGTGTAGACGCGAAACGGCACCTCGGAAAGCGCATTCGACGGCCAGACTATCGGCTTGTCGAACCCGACATCTTGCACGGACATGGGTGGCCTCTTTTGGCTTTGGCTTCGAGGAAATATGCGCTCGGTTGACGGGCCTGCGCCAGATGTTGAATTGCGCGATCGCAAAGCATGAAACCCTCAGCCCCGGCGAAACCCGCAGCCGCTATCGCTGCGCCAGATACCAGTCGAGGATCCGTTCGCCGGTCCAGAACAGCACATCCGGGTGCTGACGGGCGTGGCCGAGGGCGGCGCGGAAGTATTTGAGGCGGTGCGGCGCGCCCATGATGTAGGGGTGGACGACCAGCGCCATCACCCTCGCCGAATGGCGGGCGTCGGCGTAGAGCTGGTCGAATTGGTCCCGCGCCCGGTCGAAATACTCCGACGCCTTGTGGTGCTGGATCAGCATCATCGCGACGTCGTTGCATTCCTGCGTGTAGGGGATGTTGACGATGCTCTTGCCGCCGCGCGTCTTGAGCGCCACCGGCTGGTCGTCGAGCACCCAGTCGCAGACATAGTCGTAGCCCTCCTCGGCCAGGAGGTCGGGCGTCTCCCAGGTCTCGGTGAGGCCGGGGCCGAGCCAGCCGCGCGGGTTTTTCCCGGTGGCCGCGCGGATCGCCGCCGCGGTTTTCCTGATGTCGTCGCGCTCGTCGGCGACCTTCTGCATGTTTTTCTGCGAAAAGCCATGGCCGATGAATTCCCAGCCCCGATCCGCGGCCGCCCGGACGATCGGCGCATAGCGGGCGATCGCCGAGCCGTTGATCGCCAGCACGGCCGGGACGCGCAGATCGTCGAACACTTCCAGCATCCGCCAGAAGCCAACGCGGTTGC
>JBLMXS010000333.1:0-4586 GCA_050257895.1 Thiohalocapsa sp. | reverse complement strand
GGCCGGGAATTCGCAACTGAAAGGTTAAATATTGCCCAGGGCGGAAGCGCGGCAGCGGCATCTGGTCGTGCGCCACGAAATAGAACGAGCAGACATCGTCCGCTTCCACGACTTTGCGGTCGATGCGGAACTTGCGGTAGCCATCCCAGGCCGCCCCACGCTCTTCCTGCTCGTGGCGGATCGCCGCGAGGTCGGCGGCGACCCGAGCGCGAAACAGGTCGAGTGCGGCACGGTGTCGGCGTGCCTCGAACACCCGACGCTGCAACATGCCGCCGGCAGCCCCGACTGCCTGCAGCAAGGCTGCGCCCAGCAGTCCGGCGCCGACGACCTCGGCAAATCCCACCATCACGAAATTCCTTAATTCTTCTGCGGCAGCTAAAATTGGTAGGCAAGTTCGGTCCGCAAACCGAACGCGTCGTTGCGATTTTCCTGTCTCGTGGCGGTGGCGTCAACTTCCCACAGCACCCGCTGGCCGATCGCCTGCTGGAAACGGGCGCCGATCGCCTGCGCATTGAAGGTTCCGTTCGCGCCGGTGTTCTCGCGGAGGCCGAATTCGAGTGTCAGGCTGCGCCGATGGCCGTTCCAGAATGCCTGGTACCCCGTTGTGAAGCCCGCGACTTTTTTGGCGGCACTGCTGAGCGGCGATACCGCGGTGCCGATCCCGTAGGCGGCAAAGGTGATTCCCAGCCCGCCGAGCGGTCCGGGCACGACCGGATCCTTTGCCGCCTGGGTGAAATTGCCGAATGCTACATAAGGGTTGAGATAGACGATGTCGTCGGAGCGATAAGGGTTGAACGAGGTCTCCAACGAGAGCAGCGTCCCGCTCGTCGACACTGCCGTCGACCGGCCGTCGGCGATCGAACTGTTGACCCGAAGAGTGGTGTTGAGCCACGAGAACCGCTGGATCGCCGCCCCGCCGACGTACCAGGCATCACCGAACTGGCGCGCATCGCTGACGTGCAGCAACTGAACATTAAAGGTTGACTCGAGCACGTCGCTGCTCGTCGCGAGTCCCCACAGCGCCGGCTGCTGTCCGACCAGGGTGGTCGGCCGATTGGGCCGCCGCACGTGGTCCCACGCATAAACCGCATCGATCAGCACGTTAGAGCTGTACGGCGTGTGGATCGAGTTGCGCGCCAGGCCGACCATCGTCACGTTGTCGTTGATCAGCATGCCGTTCTGGAAAAACAACGGCTGCCGCCCGACCGTGTAGCCGAAATCGACCGGCAGGATGCCCTCCTTGTCGAGGAACGGCAGCGTCGAACCGAGATCGCCTTCAAAGAACAGGGTGCGAACATTGGCGTTGGTGTTGTTGATGAAGCGATCGCGGCCCGGGGCAAAGCGATAGCCGGCAAACCGGCCCGACCCATCATGGTTGAGCGGCTGCATGCCGATCACCAGACGCTCGGTGCCGGTCAACTGCAGATTGCCGAACAGATCAAAGCGATTGGCCCATTCCGACACGTGGGTCTTGCCGTCGTAGAACGCTTGCACCGCGGACCGCATCTGGCCGAAGACCCACAAGCGCGGCTGCCATACGGCGCCCCCCGGCAATTCGAAGCCCGGCGTAAGCGGGCCCGTCGCCAGAAAACCGTTGCCGATCTCGAGCAGCGGCGCAGGCCGCAGCGGCAGCGTGCCGACGCCGAGCAGCGGTAACGGTTTGTCGGAGATGAAGGGCAACGGCGCACGGTCGCCGAGCGGGAAGATCGCACTCAGAATGTCGCCGGGTGGCGCCTCAGGTGGGGGTGGCGGCGGCGGCGGCGCGCCGGGTGGAGCCTGCAGCGCCGAACCGATCGCCCAGAACGGCAGCGAGGTCGCGACCGCCGGCTTCTCTTCTTCGCCCGGTTTGGCCGGTGACTTTGCCGCCTCCATCTGGCTGGCAATGCCGCGACGATAGGCCTGCCAGTAGGCCGCCTCGGCGCCGGCCTGCGCCGCCATCGTCTGCAGCTTCTCGTCGGTCAGCGGGATCTTCAGCGTCTGTTCGAGGCGGTGGCGGAGTTCCGCGTTGCCGATCGCCGCTTTGAAGGTTTCGGCGTCGCTGCTCGTCGCCTTGTAGAGCTTGTCCGCGAGATCGCGATACTGGGTGAGGTCGTTGGCCGCGCCGGTGATCGGTGCCTCGGTCGGCGGCGGCGCCTCGGCGGGCGGCGGCGCCCCCGGGGTAAAGATCACCGAGGATGACGGGGCCGGCGCGTTGCCGGGCGCGGCAGGCGCGCCCAATAGCGCTCCGCCGAGCGGTGAGCCGCCCTTTGCCCCGGGCGGTTGAGCGGCGGGCTCCGACAGCAGCGCTCCGCCCAGCGGTGACCCGCTTGGCACCACCACAGGTTGCTCGGAGGGCTGCGACAGCAGCGCTCCCCCGAGCGGCGAACCGCCCTTTGCCGCCGCCGCCGGCGCAGCGGGAGCCTCCGCGGGCGCTTCCGTGGGCGGCACGGCACCCTTTTCCGCCGCCGCCGGCGCAGCAGGAGCCTTACCGGCCGGCGTTTCCGCAGCCGGCGCGGCGCCTTTTTCCGCCGCCGCCGGCGCAGCGGGAGCCCCAGCCGGCGATTCGGCAGGCGGCGCGGCGCTCTTTTCCGCCGCGGCCGGCGCAGCGGGAGCCCCAGCCGGCGATTCGGCGGGCGGCGCGGCGCTCTTTTCCGCCGCGCCCGGCGCAGTGGGAGCCTCCGGCGGCGATTTCCCGGGCGGCGTGGAGTGCTCCGACGACGTCGCCTTGGCGCCCTCTTGCGCCGGTTCGGAGGCCGTCGGCGCTGTTGTCACTGCCGGCGGCGTCGCCGGCGCGGTCGCCGGCGCCGCAGGCGGTGAATTGCGCAATGACGGCTCGGCCGCCGGCGCCGTCCCGGCGCTTAGCGCCAGCACGCCGGCCGCCGCCGCCCCCTTAAGAGAGTTCGTCAACGCCCGGCGGCGGGCATCGCGACGCGACGCCGATAACCCCAACGGCCGCACCCGCTTCATCAGCGCCCCCCCGACGTACTTCTCGATCCGGCAGCTATCGAACGGTGACGGCGAACTGGCGCTCGGCGATGATCACCGCACCCGCCAGCACATTGTCTACCACGGTCCGTGGCGAATAATTGTAGTCGAAGCCGACGGACTGGATAGTTGTCAACAGATTGAC
This sequence comes from Thiohalocapsa sp., assembly GCA_050257895.1. Classification (GTDB taxonomy): domain Bacteria; phylum Pseudomonadota; class Alphaproteobacteria; order ATCC43930; family CGMCC-115725; genus DATARH01. Next base: position 1,477 of record JBLMXS010000333.1, on the reverse strand, counting down.
CGGCACAGCTTGGCTCATCAGCCGCACCGTCACATTATAGGTGCCGGGACCGCGCATCGCGTTGGAGGCGACGCTGTATTCGGCGGTGCGCGTGCCGAGGGGCTCAATCGAAAACTTCTGGTTGCGCGCTCCGGTCGGCCGTCCGATCAGGATCTGCGAAAATGTCGTCGGCCGGATGAACGGCGCCGCGCTCTGCGGGAATGGCGTCGGCAGCACCACCGGCTCCTCGCCGCCGCGCAGATTGCGCAGCAGCACTTGGCTTTGCAGATTGAACAGGTGGGAATCGAGCGGCACCAGCCCAGAACGGACCCACGGCGAATCATGATCGCGCAGGTCGCCGTTCGGATCGCGATCGCCGGAGCGGAAGATCACGTCGCCGTAGGGATCGGTGACCCACACCTCAAGCCAGATCGGCCGCTCGGCGGTGAACCCGGTCGGGACATTATGCCCGCCCGTCAGGTTCTTGACCTCGACGTCGAACGCAATCCCGTCGCGGCTCGCCGACGTCGTCGCAATCGAACCGATGTCAAATCCGTTGCGCAGCACCTCAATCCGCTTTTCCTTGTGGTACTGCAGCAGCTTCAGCTGGTCCTGGATGATCTTGGCCGCCTCATAGCGGTCGTCGACCGCTTGCCAATGCGGCGGAAACTTGTAGCCCGGCGGTATGTGCTTTTCGAAGGCGTCGGTGCCCCAACCGGCCTTGTAGTCGAACTGGGTCCATTCATTGACGTTGGCGAGGTCTTGCGCCTCCTTGTTGAACGGGAACAGGCCGGGATGCACGATCGGATAATCGGGCCCGGCGAAGGTATGGTCGTGCAGAACGCGGTCTTTGCTCGGGACGCCGTTGACAACGGCCGCCGGACCGTGATCGTAGCCCGAGACCTTGCCCTGGGACTTGCCCATATGGCAGTCCTGACAAGTAATCCCTTGAGCTGCGGCCGGGCTTGTGCGGTATTCCGAAAACGCTTCCTCGAGACGAAAGCCGTTGAACAGCGTCACGTCGTGACAGCTGCCGCAGAACGTCGACGACTTTATCGGCTCAAAATAAATCGCATCCGCATGGATCTGCAGGCCGACTTTCTTTGGATCGGCGACGACGTGATATTTCGGGTCCTCAATAACGCGCTTTAGTTCGTTGTTGCCGAACGGCCCGAAGACTGGCGCGGTGATGCCGCCCGGCACGAGAGCGACGCGACCGCTAACCTTGTCGTACTTCTTGGGGATGCGATGGCAGGTGATGCAGGTCACCCCCTCGCGCGCGACCGGATGCCGTTCAAGCACCGCCGCGTCGGCCGGCTCGCTCAGAAAGCCGGCGATGTCCGAGTGACAGCGCGCGCAAAAATCGCCGTTGGTGCCTTCGACGTTCGCATTGATGCGATGCTGCATCGCGTGGAACACGACGCTGATCTCGGCATAAGCGTGCTGCGAGATCGACCACTGGCGGAACTGCACCGGATGGCAGACGCCGCATTGCAAG
>JBLMXS010000332.1:0-2615 GCA_050257895.1 Thiohalocapsa sp. | reverse complement strand
GAACTCGCCGTCGCCGAGGTTGATCAGAGCCCCGTACGGCGCCGGGTTGGCCTGGCGCAGCCGCTGGAAGACGACGCTCGGCAGGTCGGCGCACGGCGCTGCGAGCAGCTGGCCGCAGACGACCTCGAACAGGTCGCCGCGCACGCAGGCTTCCTTCGCGTTCCTGACGAGGGCGGCGTATTCGCCCGGGCCGTGATCGCTGTCGGGCGGCGGCGGCGCTGCCGTATCGAGGCGGTAGGGCGCCGGCGCGGTGGCGCGCGCGAGGCCGGCAGTCGAATTGCCGGCGACGGCGAACTCGTAGCGATGCAGCGCCGCCTGCTGCCGCATGTGGTCGACGATCAGGATCTCGTCCGGCAGATAGAGCACAAGGTCGCGCTGGTCGGCCGGGCGCGGCAGCTTCAAGTCGATCGGTTCGAACTGGAAGACGAGATCGTAGCCGAAGGCGCCGTAGAGGCCGAGATGCTCGTCCTGCGGGCTGGCGAACAACTCCCCGAGCGACCGCAACACCGAGAAAATGCTCGGCTGGCGGCTGCGCTCTTCCTCGGGAAAGCGGGTATCGGTGACATGGATCTCGCCGTCGAGACGCCCGCTGTCACGACGCTGGAGCGTGGCCGCGTCGAGCCCCGCTAGATGGCGCTCGATCGCCGGCAGCAGCACGTCGCCGCGCGCATTCAGCGCCGCGATGCCAAACCGCCGGCCGCGCGCGGTCAGCATCAGCGGCGGATCGACAAATCCCATGTCCCAGCGCGTGTAGCGGCCGGGGAATTCGAAGCTCGACGAGAACAGCACGCCGCGCTGATGGTCGAGCCGGTCGGCCAGCGTCGTGTCGGCGGGGCTGTAGGGCTGCGCGACGATCTCGCGCTCGATGGCGATGCCGCCCTGGGTCTGATAGCGGATGGTTGGCACGCGGAACCTCCGGGTGGTTGCCGCCCCGGAGGCCTCGGCCGCCGCTCGCGCTCAAACGCGAAGGCCGCCCGGGGTTCCGAGGCGGCCTATTGCGAAACGGAAATGACGGCCGCCCGGTCTAGACGGGCCACCACCACTTCGCTGAACGCAGGATCGCAGTCATGCCGCCAATGTACTGCCGGACGCGGCTCCGGGCAAGGCATGTAGGAAGGCTTTCGCATTGCTTGGCGCGTGCAGCGGCGCCCATTAAGCTGCAGCGCGCAAGCAGCAGTTGGGCATGGTGGCGGCATGGTTGAAATGGTCAATGTGAAAGGGCTTTGGGTTCCCGTATGGGAAGAGAATCGCTTCGCGGAATACCCCGAATTTGAGGGAGCGCCAAATCTCGACGTGCAAAAGACCAGTATAGCCATGAGCCATTGCCGCAGCCGCCGCGTCGCAATTGATGTCGGCGCCCATATCGGCGCTACAGCCAGATATTTGTCCGGCTGCTTTGAGCAGGTGATTGCCCTGGAAGCGGTACCGGAGACGTTTGAGGTCCTGCTCCGCAATGTATCTCACCTTAAGAATGTGAAGACACTTAATCTCGCTGCTTCTTCTGCCTCTTGCGAACTGTATTTCGAGAGTCTTCGGACTCACAGCCAGATAGCCCGCGTCCTTCTTGAAGATGAAAGCCTTGCATTCGGCGAAGAATCCAGTCGGGTCGGGCCGGTAAAGGCTATTCCTCTGGACTCCCTGGGTCTTGAGGACGTGGATTTCATCAAAATCGACGTCGAGGGGTGGGAACTCGACGTGGTCAAGGGGGCGGAAGACACCATCCGCAGGTGTCATCCTGTGATCCTTATTGAGCAAGGCGGAAACGAGACCAAGTACCACGGGCGGCCGAGGGATGAGGCATCGCGAGCGCTGGAGGCGTTGGGGATGCGCAGCGTGCCAGGGTTCAAGTTCAAGATCGATCGTGTGTTTGTGTTCCCGCCCGGTTAACGGCTGCATTGCGCCTAAAGCAGGATTGGTTGAGCAACGCGAAACCCATCGTCAGGCGCAGCCCGCGACCGCCCCCGAGCTTGTCGTACCGGGAAGGCCCTATCGAGGGCGACGATGCGGCCATGGACCGGGGCCTTCCGCGGGGGCGACAATGAATTTGAGGCAAGTCCATAAGAGGGAGGCGTGCGATGGCGAGCGGCGAGGGCAGGATCCGCGTCGGGATCGTCGGGGCGAGCTCGCGGCGCGGCTTTGCGTCTGTGGCGCACATCCCGGCGTTGCAGGCCTTGCCGCAGTTCGAATTCGTCGCGGTGTGCACGACGCGCCAGCAATCGGCCGAGGAGGCGGCGCGGCATTACGGCGTGCCGCTCGCATTCTCCGACCCGGCCAAGCTGGCGGCGCACCCCGAAATTGACCTCGTCACGGTCAGCGTCAAGGTGCCGGACCATGCGGCGCCGGTGATGGCGGCGATCGCCGCCGGCAAGCACGTCTATTGCGAATGGCCGCTCGGCCGCGACAGCGGCGAGGCAACGCGGATGCTCGACGCCGCCGAGGCGAAGGGCGTCCGCCACGCGGTCGGCCTGCAGGGCCAGCTGTCGCCGGCGATCAACTATGTCCGCGACCTCGTCGCCGACGGCTATGTCGGCACCGTGATGGCGGCGACGATGATCGGCGTCGCGCCGAATTGGGGCGCGACGATCGACCGTTCCTACCAGGCGGACCGCGCGAAC
>JBLMXS010000331.1:0-3516 GCA_050257895.1 Thiohalocapsa sp. | reverse complement strand
GGAGGAAGTCGTGCATAACTGGCTGCGGCCAAAAAACATCACCGTCGATGGTCATCGCACCAGCATTCGCCTCGAGCCGGCGTTCTGGGACGCGGTGTGCGACATTGCCCGGCGCCAGCACAAGACGGTGCATCAGCTGGCCTCGGAGATCGCGCGCGACCACCACTCGACCAGCCTCACCGGCGCGATCCGCTGCTTTGCCGTCAGCTACTATCGCCATGAGGAGGAGCACCGACGGTTCACCGCCGCCTCGACAGCCAAGGAGGCCGCCGATTGATGCGCCAGCTTCGGTAGCATTCGCTCGCCGCCGCCGCTAGGCTACGGGATTGCCGGTTGTCGTGCCGCCGCCCCGGCGGCGGTGCGATCTCGCGCGGCAATGCAGCACCTAATGCAACCTGCCGGCGGAGGGAGCGAATGTCCGATACAAGCGGGATGAATGGCGCGGAGTGGCTGGCGCGGGCCTTGGCCGCGACCGGCATGAGCCACGTCTTTTTTGTCGAGTCGACGCTGCGCCGCACGCTGCTGCATTTGGGCGATCTCGGCGTCAAGCACATCCTGGCGCATTCCGAGAAGGCGGCGGCCTACATGGCGGACGGCTATGCCCGCGTCGCCAAGCGGCCGGGGGTGTGCATGGCGCAATCGGTGGGCGCTGCCAATCTCGCGGCCGGGCTGCAGGACGCCTGGCTCGGCCGCAGCCCGGTCATCGCCTTCACCGGCCATAAGGAGCCCTCGTTCCAGCACCGCAACGCCTACCAGGAGATCGCGCACGCGCCGCTGTTCTCCGCCGTCACCAAGTTTTCCAGCCCGGTCTATGCGACGAGCGAACTGCCGCGCCTGCTGCGGCTCGCCTGGCGCAGCGCGCTGGCCGACACAACGCGGCCGACGCATCTCGACTTCAACGGGCTGCAGGGCGACGTCATCGAGCTCGGCCAGACCTCCGAGCCGCCGGTGATCGACGAGGACAAGCGGCCGATTCCGGCGCACCGGCCGGTCGCCGACGCGCAGGACATCGAGCGCGCCGCTCGGTTGCTGACTAGCGCGTCGCGCGTGGCGATCGTCGCCGGCGACGGCGCGCTCGCCTCGGACGCCGGCGCGGAGGTGCTGGCGCTGGCCGAGGCGCTCAACGCGCCGGTCGCAACCACGCTCGGGGCGCGGGCGCTGATCCCGAGCCGCCACCGCCTCGCCGCCGGCGTCGCCGGCAGCTATTCGGCGCCGCCCGCCAACCGGATCGTCTGCGGCGCCGAACTCGTGCTGTTCGTCGGCTGCGACACCGGCGACCAGGTGACACTCAACTGGCGCGTGCCGCCGATCGACACGAAAATCGTGCAGATCGACGCCGATCCGCTGGAGATCGGCCGTTCCTACCCCAATACGACCGGCCTGGTCGGCGACCCCAAGGCGACCCTGGCGCAGCTCGTCGCGCTGATCGGCAAGCCGGCGCGCGATGCCGGCTACGCCGAGGAGGCGACGCGCATCGTCGCCGACTGGCGCGCCAGCATGCAGCCGCTCGTCGAGAGAAACGCCGCGCCGATCGCCGTCGAGCGGCTGTGCGCCGAGATCACCCGCGCCTTGCCGGCCGACGGCATCGTCGTCGCCGACACCGGCTACTCCGGCATCTGGACCGGCACGATGATCGACTTCAACGGCGCCAGGCAGGGCTATCAGCGCGCCGCTGGCTCGCTGGGCTGGGCCTTCCCTGCCTCGGTCGGGGCGCAATGCGCCGCCGGGCCGCGCAAGGTGCTGTGCTTCACCGGCGACGGCGGCTTCTACTACCACGCCACCGAACTGGAGACGGCGCGACGCTACCGGATCCCGGTCACCATCGTCGTCAACAACAACTCCGGCTTCGGGCAAAACCTGACCGGGGTGCGGCGCATCTCTGGCAACCGCCCGGGCCGCGGCGAGGAGCTGATCCGCTTCGGACCGACCGATTTCGCGGCGGTGGCGAAGAGCTTCGGCGTGCGCGGCATCCGCGTCGAGCAGCCGGGCGAACTGGCCGGCGCGCTGCAGCAGGCGCTGATGGCGGACGAGCCGGTCCTGGTCGACGTCGTCACCGATCTCGAGCCGCGCGCCCCGGAGCCCTGGTCGCCGCCGGCCTGATACCGCCGATCCTCCGCTTCCTTCGTCATGGCCGGGCGTGACCCCGGCCTGCGCGGGGTGGAGGCGGATCCGGGTCAGGCCGGTCACGCCGGGGAAGGTGGAACCCGATTAGATAAAATTGAGCCGGTTTTGTCGGCATTAATAATAATGGCGGTCAGCACCCTCCGCGGCTTGGTATATCCTATGGCGGTAGGCACCCAATTTATGGGGGCCGGGTTTGTAGATCCCCTGCAAGTTCCTTCGGGTTGCTGACGGCAATGAGACTCGAAGATGCTTGATCTGGTGCTAAGCGAGGCGGACAGGCGGCAGCTGGCTGGCGAAATCAGCCCGTATCTGCTGCTGAAGCCGCGAATTCTACGGGACGCCTGCCAGACCACACGCCGTGACGACGAGGGCCGCGGCTGCGTCATCTGTTGCGTCCGCCCCTTCTGCGAAAGCCAAGCTCGCTTGGCAACGCTACCGGATTGGCGGAACCTGCAGGGCGGATAACTAAAGCGCAATCCGCCCCACCAGACCGCTGCGCTTTTCCTCCCTGCGGAGGCCTTACAGGCGGCCGTGGCAGTGCTTGAATTTCTTGCCGGAGCCGCAGGGGCAGGGCGCGTTGCGGCCGGTGCCGGCCCAGGGAGCGCGCGCGGCAGCCGCCGCCGGGCCCGCCCGCCGTTCCGCAGCATCATCGCGGCCGTTGCCGCGCGCCGGCCGGCTGCGCCGTTGGGCAGGCCCCGCCTCGACCAGCGCCGGCTCGCGATCGACCGGTTCGGCCATGATGCCGCTGTCGAACGGCCCCGGCTCGCCGAACGAATATTCCGCCGGCGGGAGCCCCGATGGCGGTTCCGGCGGCGCCATGCGCAATTCGACATGGCTCAACACCGAGGTTACCTGCTCGCGCAGGTTGATCAGCATGCCCTCGAACAGCTCGAACGCTTCGCGCTTGTACTCGTTGAGCGGGTCGCGCTGGCCGTAGGCGCGCAGGTTGATGCCCTGGCGCAGATGGTCGAGCGACAGCAGGTGATCCTTCCAGGTCTGGTCGAGCAGCTGCAACAGCAGGCTCTTCTCCGCCATGCGCATCAGCTCGGGGCCGACATTGGCCGCCTTTTCGGCCATGTGTTGCTCGGCGGCGGCCGCGATGCGCTCCTCGATCGTCTCGCTGTCGATGCCCTCCTCCTGCGCCCATTCGGCGAGCGGCAGGTCGAGCGCGACTAGGCGCAGGCATTCGGCATGCAAGGCCGGGATGTCCCACTGCTCGGGCAGCGCGTTCGGCGGGATCGCGGCGGCGACGGTCGAGGCGATCGAATCGTTGCGCATATCGGCGACGGTGGCGGCGACGTCGTCCGCCATCATGATGTCGCGGCGCTGCTCGTAGACGACCTTGCGCTGGTCGTTCATCACGTCGTCGGATGTGAGGAGCTGCTTCCTGAT
>JBLMXS010000330.1:0-12188 GCA_050257895.1 Thiohalocapsa sp. | reverse complement strand
GGCACCGGCAATATCGGCGATTGCCTCGCCTTCGGCCGCATCGCCGGCCGCAACGCCGCCGCGGAGCGGGGGTGGGCATAGGTCCGTTCTCTCCGGAACGCCGGCCTCCGGCCGGAGGCCGGCGGTCCCGCGGCAGTCGTCACCCACGCGCCGGCCATACCGCGCGGGCATATTCGCCGATCGCGCGGTCGGCCGAGAACCACGCCATGCCGGCGATGTTGCGCAGGCACGTGGCCGACCACTCGCCCGGACGCTGCCACAGCGCATCGACATCGCGCTGCGCCTGCCAGTAGGCGTCGAAATCGGCGACGACCATGTAGTCGTCGCTGCGCCGCAGACGCTCCGTCAACAGCGCGAAGCGGTCCGGCTCGCCCGGCGAGAAGACCCCGCCTTCGATCATCTCGAGGACCTCGGCCAGCCTTGGCGACGGCGCGATGACGCGCCTGCCCGCGAGCCCCTCGCGGTGCAATTCGGCGACCTCTTCAGCCAACAGGCCGAAGATGAAGATGTCGTCGCCGCCGACCCGGTCGCGGATCTCGATATTGGCGCCGTCGAGCGTGCCGATCGTCAGCGCGCCGTTGAGCGCCAGCTTCATGTTGCCGGTGCCGGAGGCTTCCATGCCGGCGGTCGAGATCTGCTCCGACAAATCGGCGGCGGGGATGATCATTTCGGCCAGACTGACATTGTAGTTGGCGAGGAACGCCACCCTCAGGCGGTCGCGCACAACGGGGTCCTTGTTGATGATCTCGGCGATGTCGTGCGCCAGCCGGATGATCAACTTGGCGGCGGCATAGCTGGCGGCGGCCTTGCCCGCGAAGATTTTCACGCGCGGCACCCAGTCGCGGGTCGGCTCGGCCCGCATGGCGCTGTAGAGCGCCACCGTCTCCAGCAGGTTCAAGAGCTGGCGCTTGTATTCGTGGATGCGCTTGATCTGGACGTCGAACAGCGCGTGCGGATCGACCGGCTGTCCGAGCTCGTTGCGGATGAGCCGGCACAAAGCGGCCTTGCTGCCGCGTTTGACGGCCCTCAGCCGTCCGTGCAATCCGGCGTCGGCCGCGCTCTCGGCGACATGGCGGATCGCCTCCGGGTTGTCGCGGATGTCCTCGCCGCACGCCTCCGACAAGAGCTGCGTCAGCCCCGGATTGGCCTGGTAGAGCCAGCGGCGGAAGGTGATGCCGTTGGTGACGTTGACGATGCGGTCGGGGTACAGCGCGTGCAGGTCGCGGAACACGGTCTCTCCGAGGAGCCGCGTGTGCATCGCCGAGACGCCGTTGACCCGGCCGCTGCCGAGAAACGCCAAATGCCCCATCTTGACGCGGCGGCCGTCGCGCTCGTCGATCAGCGACAGGGCCGCGATCCGCTCCGCGTCGAGGGCATCCCGGCGCCCGGCCATTTCGAGATGGCGGGCATTGATCAGGTAGATGATCTGCAGATGCCGCGGCAGAACCCGCTCGAACAGCGGCACCGGCCAGCTTTCCAGCGCCTCCGGCAACAGCGTGTGGTTGGTATAGCGGCAGGTGTCGACGGTGATCTGCCAGGCGTCGTCCCAGCGCATGTTGTGCAGGTCGACCAAGATCCGCATCAGCTCGGCGATCGCGATGCTCGGATGCGTGTCGTTGAGCTGGATCGCGGCGCGCTCCGGCAGCGTGTGCAATGAGCCGAAGGCGCGGCGATGGCGCTCGATGAGGTCCTGCAACGAAGCCGAGACGAAGAAATATTCCTGGCGCAGCCGCAATTCGCGGCCGGCGGTGGTCTCGTCGCTCGGGTAGAGGATCTTGGAGATCGCCTCGGCGCGGGCCTGCTCGGTCAGCGCGCCGACATGGTCGCCCCGGTTAAAGACGTCGAGACGCAGCGGGTCGGCGGCGCGCGCCGACCACAGCCGCAGCGGGTTGACGTGAGCGCCGCGCCAGCCGACGACCGGCGTGTCGTAGGCGACGGCTTCGATCGTCTCGGTGGGGTGCCAGACAAAGCGGGTGTGCCCGCCGGACGCGGCGAGGCTCTCGACCCAACCGCCGTACTGCACGTCGTAGGTGACTTCCGACCGCTCGAACTCCCACGGGTTGGCCAAGGACAGCCATTCCTCGGGGTATTCCTGCTGGCAGCCGTCCTTGATGATCTGGCGGAACAGCCCGTGGTCGTAGCGGATGCCGTAGCCGTAGGCCGGGATGCCGAGGCTCGCCATGCTTTCGAGAAAGCACGCCGCCAGCCGCCCGAGCCCGCCATTGCCGAGGGCGGCGTCGGGCTCGGCGTAGCGCACCCGGGTGAAATTGACCCCGAGATCGCCCAGCGCCCGCGTCACCACCTCCGTCATCCGCAGATTGCCGGTGACGTCGTTGAGCAATCGCCCGATCAGGAATTCGAGCGACAGGTAGTAGATGCGCTTCCTGCCGCGGGCGACGTTGTCGCGCTCGACTTCGAGCCAGCGGTGGATCAGCCGGTCGCGCAGCGACAGCGAGGTCGCGACAAACCAGTCGCGCTCGGTCGCGTGCGCCGCGTCCTTCCCGACAACCAGCGCCAGCTTGCCGAGGACACTCTGTTTGAAGTGTTCGATCTCGTCGTCGCCGGCCGGCGCATCGAGGGGAGCCTGCCGCCGCTCGAACTGTTCGCCGTCCATCGCGTGTCCGGACACCAATGTTCGCTTCACATCTGCCCTCGCCTTCGGTTGGCGCGATCGATCAGCCGCACCGAACGCAATTGCGGGGCCACTCTAGACCGGCGCTCCGAGGCCGCAAACTGCGTCCTTCGGCTGCACCGAAACCCGGGCAAATCGACACGCCTTTTTCGCCGCCATGCCGATAAACGCCAAACACCCGCCGAATCTTCCGGTCGATGCGTGCACGAAAGGTTAAATGCCGTGCTTCGTAGCCTCCCCTGGCGCCAGCCCTTCAATGAGAAAGCAATCGGCGGGTAGAGCGCTTGTCGCCGGAACGCCAGATTGTCAACATGGCTAAGCAGGGAGACAGGCTCATGTTGAACCCGGACCAGTGCTGGGAGGCGGTGCGGACGCGTGATGCGGCGGCCGACGGCAGCTTCTTCTATTCCGTCCGCACCACCGGCGTCTATTGCCGCCCGAGTTGCGCCTCGCGACTGCCGCGGCGCGAAAATGCGGCATTTTACGAGACGACGGCCGAGGCGGCGGCGGCGGGGTTCCGGCCGTGCAAACGCTGCCGTCCCGACGAGGGCTCTCCGGCCGAGCGGCACATTGCCGCTATCGACCGTGCCTGCGCGCTGATCCGCAGCCGCGACAGCCTGCCTAATCTGGCCGAACTGGCCGCCGCCGCCGGCATCAGCCGCTATCATTTCCACCGCGTCTTCAAGCAGATCACCGGCTCGACGCCGCGCGAATGGGGCAAGGCCTATCGGCTCGGCCGCTTCGCCGAGCGGCTCGACGCCGGCGACAAGGTGGCGGCGGCGACCTACGCCGCCGGCTTCGGCGCCAGCTCGCGAGCCTACGAGGATGCCGGCAACGGTCTCGGCATGACCCCGGCAGCTCGCCGCCACGGCGGGCGTGGCGAGACGATCCGCTTCACGACCGTGCGCACCCCGCTCGGCTGGGCTTTGGTCGCCGCTACCCGCCGCGGCATCTGCATGACCGCGCTGGGGGACGAGCAGAGCGCGCTCGAAGCCGATTTGCGCCGGCGCTTTCCGGCGGCGCTGATCTGGCCGGCCGATGCGGCGCTCATCGCCTGGGCCGAGCAGATTGTAGGCTTCGTGACGCGGCCCGAGACGCAGCCCGACCTGCCGCTCGACATCCGCGGCACCGCGTTTCAGGCCATGGTATGGCGGGCCTTGCAGAAGATCCCGCCGGGGCGGACGACGACCTATGCCGAGATCGCCGCGACGCTCGGCCGGCCGACCGCGGTGCGGGCCGTGGCCCGCGCCATCGCCAGCAACAATGTGGCGCTGCTCGTGCCCTGCCACCGCGTCATCCGCAGCGACGGAGACATCTCCGGCTACCGCTGGGGCGTGGCGCGCAAGCGGGCATTGCTGGCGCGCGAGCACAAGGCGTCAGCCGGCGGCGCGGTCGAGGCGGCAGAATGAGGCTGCCGCAGCTTGGCGACTGGGCGACGCACCTCGCCGGCCTCGACGAGCGTGGTCACGTCGTGCTGCCGGGGGTGCTGGCGCCGGCCGAGTGCCGCGAGCTTGCCGCGCTCTATGACAACGAGGCGGTGTTCCGCTCGCGAATCGTCATGGCGCGGCACAATTTCGGGCGCGGCGAGTACAAATACCTGCGCTACCCGCTGCCGGCGGCGGTGGCGGCGCTGCGCGAGGCGCTCTACCCGGCCCTGGCGCCGCTCGCCGACCGCTGGCAGCAACGGCTGCGGCTGATGCCGCGCTTCCCGCCGACGCTGCAACAATTTCTCGCGCGCTGCCACGCCGCCGGGCAGGGGCGGCCGACGCCGCTGATCCTCAAATACGAGGCGGGCGACTACAACTGCCTGCACCAGGATCTCTATGGCGAGTTGGTGTTTCCGCTGCAGGCGACGGTGCTGCTGAGCGAGCCCGGCAGCGAGTTCAGCGGCGGCGAATTCATGCTCGTCGAGACGCGGCCGCGGATGCAGTCGAAGGGCGAGGTGGTGCCGCTGGCGCAGGGCGACGCGGTGATCTTCGCGGTCAATCACCGGCCGGTCGCCGGCGTCCGCGGCGATTACCGGGTGGTGATGCGGCACGGCGTCAGCCCGCTGCGCGCCGGCCGCCGTTTCACGCTCGGGGTGATTTTCCACGACGCCGCCTGAAACCGACGCAAGCCGCACCCCCTTAGCCCGGCCCTTGTAACTTGGGGCCTACAACTCGCCGCGGCTCGCCATCTCGCGGATGCGGTCGGCGATGCGGCAGGCGTTGGCCTGCACGGTCAGGGACGGGTTGACCGCGCCGGTAGTCGGGAACAGCGAGGCGTCGCACACCCATAGATTGGCGATGTCCCAGGTCCGGCCGTCGGGATTGGTGACGCTGTCGCGGGGGCTCGTCCCCATGCGGCAGCCGCCGTAGAGGTGGGCCGTGTCGCTGTCGGGCCACAAATCGCTGCCGCCGGCGGCAGCGAGCGCCTCGCTCATAAAGCGGGTCGCGTGCTGGAACAGCTTTTTGTCGTCCTCGCCGTAGGAGAACACGATGCGCGGGATGCGCAGCCCATATTGGTCGGTCTCGTCGGCCAGTTCGACGCGGTTCTGTTCCTGCGGCAGCACCTCGCCGACGATCTTGAGGCCGGCCTGGTGGTTGTATTTCGTCATCTCCCGGCGCAGCGCCATTCCCCATAGATTGCGGCCGCTCGCGAGGTTGCGCGCCCATTCGATCGCCAGCGGGCCCTGACTCATATAGGAATAGCCGCCCGGAAAATCCTTGCCGGTGTCGGTGTAGTTCCAATGCTCGGTGATCGCCATCGAGGGCGGTCCCTTGTACCAGCGGATCTCCTCGTCGAAGATGGCATAGACCGCGTGGTTGGACTGCGTCATGAAGTACTTGCCGACCAGACCGCTGCTATTGGCAAGCCCGTCGGGGTATTTGCCGCAGGCGGAGTTGAGTAGCAGCCGAGGAGTCTCGATGGCATAGCCGGCGACCACGACGTGTCGCGCGCGCTGTCGCCGCCAGCGCCCTTCGCGGTGGTATTCGAGGCCGGTGGCCCGGCCGTCATCGCCGATCGTGACGTGGCCGACCATCGCCAGGTCGCGGATCTCGGCGCCGGCGGCGATGGCGCGCGGGATCCAGGTGAGCAGCGCGCTCTGCTTGGCGTTGGTCGAGCAGCCGAATTTGCAGAAGCCGCGATAGACGCAAGGGTGCGCGAGGCCGCGCGGCGCCGAGATCGTCGCCAGCGGCGTCGCCGCCCATTTTATGCCGAGCGCCTCGCAGCCGCGCGCCAGCACGAGGCCGGCGGCGTTCGGCTCGTGCTGCCGATAGGGGTAGCGTGGCCGCGGCGGGCCCCACGGATAGTTGACCGGGCCGGCGATCTTCAGCGCCTCCTCGACCTCGGTGTAATAGCGCCACATCACCTCGGGTTCGACCGGCCAGTCGACGGCGTAACCGAGCTTCGAGCGCGGCTTGAGGCGCTCCGGGCGGAAGCGCAACGACACCATCTGGAAGTGCACCGTGCTGCCGCCGACGCTCTGGCCGCTGTTGTTGGAGCCCAACTGAAACGGGTCCTCGCCGCCGACGATGCGCTCGCCGAGCCAGAACAGCTTCTCCTCCGCCTTTTCGTCGGAGGCGAAATCCTCGAGCGGCCGCCAGTAGGGTCCGGCGTCGAACGCCACCACCGAGAACCCGGCCTCGGCCAGGCGGCAGGCCAGCGTGCCGCCGCCGGCGCCGGTGCCGACGATTGCGAAATCGACCTCCTCGTCGTCGCGATGGCAGCGCATCGGGACCCAGCCGCCGGTGCGGAACACGTCCGGCGCGCGGCCGTCCTTGGCGCGCGGATGGTGAAGCGGATCGTCGCTCATGCCGTCTCGACCGCTTCCCAGCTGTCGCGGCGGTCGAAGCCGAGGCGGACGTAGCCCCGGGGCGCGGCCGGGCCGCCATAGCCGATCTCGCTCCAGGCGGCGGGGTGGGCGTAATAGATCCCGACGACCTCATGCAGCAGCGTGCTGCTGAAAAACCGCGTTGGCGGCAGGCCCTCCCAGGTGGCACTCCGCACGTCGCCATGCTGGATCGCGCGCAAGACGGCGTCCTGCTGGTTGTCGGGCAATTCACGAAAACCCTTGCCCCAGCGCTGGCGCGCCTCGTCGTCGATCGCCCGGACGCCCCGCCGCCACGCCTCGCGCTGCGGCGGCATGCCCTCGTAGCGATAACCGTTGCCTTGATCCTGGTGCAGCCTTTCGTCGATGAACGGCACGATCGGCACCGGGTTCTCGGCGCGGTCGGGCTGCGGGATCAGCCGGGCGCACACCGCCTCGAGGATCTGCCACTCGCTTTCGCTGAAGAAGCGGCGGTCCGGCACCGCGTGCAGCCGCTTGTCGACGACCGCGCGCGTCTGGTCGTTCCACGACGGCGAACCGCGTTTGTCGAGGACGTCGTAGGTCGGGAAGGGGTTGCGAAAGGTCTCGGTCATGCGCGCTGCAACAGTCGGGTCGCCGCCAGCCCGGCCAGGGCGACGCCGGTGAAGGATGGCGGGGCGGGGATCGGCGGCCCGTTGAGAAGGTTCTGGCTCCAGTTATAGAAGCCGCCCAGATTGCGGCTGACGCCGTAGATGTGAAAGCCGGCGCCGGCGATGCCGACGACCGCTGTCAGCCGCAGCAGCGCCACGGCGGCGCCGCGCAGGCGCGGTTGCACGAGCGCCATCGCAAGCGTCGCCGCAGCGGCTGGCGGCACCGCTACCGGCACGTACATGAACGGGTGATGGAAGGCGCCGCGGAAATGCAGCAGCGCCGCCTCGGCGACGGTGCCGAGCATTGCTGCGACGGCGCCGCCGCCGATCACGGGCGCCGCCGGCAGCCCGAGCAGGGTCGGGTCCGACCCGTCCTCGGCCTCGGCCACCAGCTGCGCCGCCGCCAGCCCTGCAAGGCCGCAGCTGGCGATCGCCGCCGGCGCCAGCAGCGGCGCGCCGTAGAACAGATTGACGAGGCGCACGCCGCCTTCGCGCTTGGCGACATTGTAGAGATGAAACGCCAGGCCGGCGATGCCGGTCGTCAACGTCAGCGCCGACACCGCCAGGCGGCCATTGCCGCTGACCTCCGGCCGCCATGCCATGTGCAGGCTGTTGGCGAGCGAGACCGCCGAGGCCGCCGGCGCCACGTACATCGCCGGGTTGTGGTAGGCGCCGCGGTAGTGCTCGATGCTGCTGTCGGTCAGCACGGACAGGGCGAGGATGGCGGCGCCGGCGCCGAGATCGCGCGCCGCTTTCACATGCTCGCGCTCGCGCTCGGGCTCGCCGGCCGGGTGGCGTCTCTCGATCAGCCGAAAGATCGACACCGCCACCACCGCCGCGAGGCCGACGACAGCGACGCCCTTGCCGAGCCGATGGCCCACCGAGCGGTGCCGGGGCAGCGGCTGCGGCGGCATTGTCCACGGCGCGTGCTGCGCCGCGGGCGGCCCGGCACGCTCGTGAACCTCTTCGATCAACGCCATTGCGATGCGCCGCTGCTACTTGCCGGGCATCAGTTCGGCAACGAGTTCCTTCGCCGTCTGCGTGATGACCGAAGCCTCGCGCGGGTCGCCTGTCCACAGCGTCGAGGCGAAGGCCTTGGCCTGTTTCAGCGTGATGTGCGGCGGCAAGGGCGGCACTTCGGGGTCGGTCTTGGCTTCGAGAAGGACCGGGCGATCGGATGCCAGCGCGTCCTCCCAGGCCGCCGCGACGCGGTCCGGGTTGTCGACGAAGATGCCTTTGAAACCCAGCTCCTCGGCGTATTTCGAGTAGCGCACGTCCGGCAGGGTCTGCGAAGCGTCGAATTTCGGGTCGCCCGACTGCGCCCTCATCTCCCAGGTCACCTGGTTCAGGTCCTGGTTGTTGAGGGCGAGCATGATAAAGCGCGGGTCCTTCCACTGCTTCCAGTACTTGGCGAGCGTAATCAGCACGTTCATGCCGTTCATCTGCAGCGCGCCGTCACCGACCAGCGCCAGCACGGCGCGCTCCGGGTAGGCGAACTTGGCGGCGATCGCATAGGGCATGCCGGGACCCATCGTCGCCAGCGAGCCCGACACCGAGGCCATCATGCCGCGGCGGATCTTCAGGTCTCGCGCGAACCAGTTGGTGCCGGAGCCGGTATCGCAGGCGATGATGCAATTCTCCGGCAGGCGCGGCGACAACTCCCAGAAGACGCGCTGCGGATTGAGTGGATTGGCGCTCATCATCGCGCGGTTTTCCAGCGTCTGCCACCAATCCTTGACGTTCTTTTCGATCTGCTGGCGCCACGACCGATCCTTTTTTTGCTCGATCAGAGGCAACAGCTTGCGCAACACGGCGGCGCTGTCGCCGACCAGGTTCACCTCCATCGGGTAGCGCATGCTGACCATCTTCGGGTCGAGGTCGATCTGCACGCCCTTGGCCTGGCCTTCCTTGGGCAGAAACTCGGTGTAGGGAAAGCGTGAGCCGATCATGAACAGCGTGTCGCAGCCGGTCATCAGCTCATAGCTGGGCCTGGTGCCGAGGAGGCCGATCGAACCGGTCACATACGGCAGGTCGTCGGGCAAGGCCGCCTTGCCGAGCAGCGCCTTGGCGACGCCGGCGCCGAGCTTGTCGGCCATCTGGATCACTTCGTCGGTGGCCTGCAGCGCGCCGGCGCCGACAAGCATCGCGACCTTCTTGCCGGCGTTGAGCACGCGCGCCGCGCGGTCTAGCGCTGCCTGGCTCGGCATCACTTCCGGCTCGTCGTAGCCGATGCCGGTGAGGATCGCGCCGTGCTTTTGCGGCGGCGAGGTGACCGCCTGCATCTCCTGCACGTCTTTCGGCATGATGATGCAGGTGACGGTGCGCTCCGCCTTGGCGATGCGCACCGCGCGGTCGATCAGCTGGCGGACCTGCGCCGGCGTCGTCGCCATGTGCACGTAGTCACCGGCAACGTCCTTGTACAGCGACATCAGGTCGACTTCCTGCTGGTAGTGGCCCCCCATCGCGGTGCGCGCCTGCTGACCGACGATCGCCAGGACCGGCTGGTGATCGGTCTTGGCGTCGTAGAGCCCGTTCAACAGGTGGATCGCCCCGGGGCCCGAGGTCGCCAGACAGACCCCAAGTTCGCCGGTGAACTTGGCGTGGCCGCAGGCCATAAAGGCTGCCATCTCCTCGTGGCGCGCCTGGACGAAATCGATCTTGTCGCGGGCCCGGTCGAGCGCCCCGATCAGCCCGTTGATGCCGTCGCCGGGGTAGCCGAAAATCCGCTTCACGCCCCACTGGGACAGTCGCTGCCAGAAGAAATCGCTGACCGTGTTACTCATCGCAAAACCCTGCGCTTGGTGTTGTTCGGATAACATCGCGGGCGCCCCGCGCGCCGGCCGGGTGCCCGCGATGCGATGTGATGTCGTGTTCGCTTGCGGCACTAACCTGTGAACGTCAGGCGAGCCCAAGCATCGTCAATAACAGCCCGGCCGAGATGCCGATCGTCAGCCCGAGGCCGCAGGCCATGCCCTGCGGCCGCTTGCGGACGGCGGCGGACAGCAGCCGCCACCGCCCCTTGTGACGCCGCAGCGCGAGCTTGATCCGCGCCGCCTTGACCCGAGACTCCCGCTGCATCAGAGCGGCGGGCGGCTGGCGGGGACCGTCGAACGCGTGCTGGTGAGCATCGACAGCGAGATGAAGAACACCAGCACGCCGACGATCCAGTGATCCCAGCTCGCCGCCGCCAGGTTGGTAAAGCCCAAGGCCCACGGTGCGACAAAGATCCAGACCGCGAAGACCGCGTTCAGCCGTTCCTGCCAAAACTCCATTCGGCTGATCGCCGAGATCGCGGCGAGGAACACCAGGACGCCGAGCACCCATGCGTTCCACGACGCGGTGACGCCGGAGCCGCCGGCGCCGCCGCCCGCCGCCGCGGTGCCCGCCGCGCCGCCGCCGCTGCCGAACGACAGTATCCACGGCGACACGAACAGCCAGACCGCGAGGACCATATTGGCCCAGTCCTGCCAGTTGTTGCTGCGCGCCGGATTACCGCCGGTATTGTAAGTCTGTGTTGCCATTTCCCACTCCATTCATGTGAGTACCGGAAAAGGGAGAGCTGCACGCAGTGCGTGGGCGAACCGTCCCGCGCCGACCGCAACAGCGGTCCCGGGCCCGGCATTGGTAAGACACTACTCTGCCTCTGGTAACTTTTGCCCTGGGCCACCGTTCCCTTGAGACTGCAAAAGAAATAGTTTCAGGACCAATGACTTAACTTGGGTTTATCGGTCCAGCAGCGGGTTGTCACCGGGGTCCGATCGGAAGCCCGGTCGGGATCCGCGTCGCGTCTTGGGGGTCGAAGAAGAGAGGCAACGTGGCAAGCGTCGAGGGCACCATCGCCGAAGCGAAAACCCGGATTGCCGATGCGCTCGGCGGTCCGGCCCGAACCCAGGTGATCTTGGTGCTGGGGGGCATCCTCGGCCTCGATACCGCCGACAAGGCGACGGTGTCGGCTGTGTCGGATCAGCTCAAGGCGGCGTTTCACCTCAGCAATACCGATATCGGGCTGCTGCTGGCGGCGGTGTCGTTTGTCGGCGCGGTCGCGACATTGCCGATGGGCGTGCTGGCGGACCGCATGAGGCGCCGCATCGTGCTGCTGGCGGCGGTCGGCTGCTGGGCCGTCGCGATGCTCGCCAGCGCCGCCGCGACGTCATTCCTGTTCCTGCTGCTGACGCGGCTGGCGCTGGGCGTGGTGACGGCGGCGGCGTGGCCGTGCATCGCCTCGCTGACCGGCGATTTCTTTCCGGCGCGCGAGCGCGCCTCGGTGTTCGGCCTGATCCTGTCGGGCGAACTGGTCGGCGCCGGGATCGGCTTTTTCGTCGCCGGCGAGGTCTCGACGCTGCTCGGCTGGCGCTGGGCCTTTGCGGCGATGGCGCTGCCGCCGCTGGTGCTGGCGTGGACGATCTGGCGCTATCTGCCGGAGCCGGCGCGCGGCGAGCAGAGCTGGCTGCGCGTCGGCGAGGAGGATGCCGACGCCGCGTCGCGGCCGGACAACGGCCAGTCCTCAGGCGACAACGAGGCCGACAAGTCAAAGGTGCGCCGGGTGATGCGCCAGGCCAACGTGCGGCCGCACCCGGAACTGGTGGTGCACGAGGATCCGACCGGCTGGGGCTGGTGGCGGACGATGCGCTATCTGCTCAGTCTTCCGACCTACGGGTTGCTGATCGCCGCCTCGACCTTGGCCTATTTCTTTTTCTCCGGCGCGCGCGCCTTCGCGATGATCTACTTCACCGAGCATTACGGGCTGTCGCGCGGGCTGGTCAGCGCCCTGGTGCTGGTGGTCGGCGGCGGCACGATCGCCGGCCTCGTTGCCGGCGGCCGCCTCTCCGAGTGGCTGCTCGACAAGGGCCGGATCAACGCCCGCATCAACGTGCCCGCGGCGGCGCTATTCGCTTCCATCCCGCTGCTCGGGATCGGAATTTGGACGCGTAGCGTCTGGCTCGGCCTGCTGCTGCTGACGCTGGGTTCGGGGACACTCGCGGCGGCGCTCGCGCCGCTCGATGCGGCCCGGCTCGATATCGTGCATTCCCGCCTGTGGGGCCGCGGCGAAGCCGGGCGGATGGCCCTGCGCTCGCTGTTCGAGGGCGGCGCGCCGCTGCTGTTTGGCGCTCTCTCG